>CALFYH010000455.1 GCA_937952155.1 uncultured Saprospiraceae bacterium | reverse complement strand
CTATAATATAAATATAATGAAAATACAGAAAGTGTAATATCGTTAATTTTCAGTAAAAAATATATTAAATAATTTTGTAATATGTAAATTACTATTTATCTTTGCTCGGTGTTACGGTGTCATGCTGTAGCTAGCATTCCCAAAATGCAGTAATTAATTATTTTTTCTCAAAATAAAAATTGTTAATTATGTCGATTTTTTCCAAAAATTATAGTCTTTGTAAAAGGGCTGCGATGTATTTGATACTGATTTTTTTCAGTATTTGTACATTTCAAACTTCTCTATCTGGGCAGTGTGCTGCTACGACAGCCTATACTGGTACTGTAACCACTGGTAACCAGAACTGGACGGGAAAGTTAGGTCAAGAATTTACCAACACTGTTCCTATCCAGATTACCCAGCTAGGTGTCTTTGACGATGCTACCGTAGCTGGTCTTACTGGGAATATCACAGTTGGTATTGTCAATGATGCAGGTGCCACTGTGGTTGGGCCTATTGTAATGACTGGTTCGGCTGACGCTTTGGTGGCATCTTACCGTATGAGAGCGATTGCTCCTGTCATACTACCTGCAGGAACTTACCACATAGTAGCTGTGGGATTTGGTGCAGCTGACCCTAATAGTAATTCGGGGTTAGGAGGTACAGCATCTAACACTAACTCAGGAGGTATTTTAACTTTTGGGCTACCTAGATATGATGCGGTTACTATCTTCGGCGGTAGACCGACTACCGTGGATGCAGGGCCGAATGGTAGATACCATGCAGGTACATTTAGTTTTTCAGCTGTACAGCCTATTCTACAAACAACTTTAAATGGTGTAGTTATTACAACTGAAAATGATGGTGCTGATGATACCGCAGATATCACCGTATGCAATGACAATGTTGTAAATATCACTTTAGGAACTTTTACAGATTTGGCTGGTTCGTTACCCGCAGATTATACTGTAAAAGCATATATGGAATATACAGGTACTAATGTTAATTTTACTGGAGTTGTTCCCGGTGATTGGGTTTTTTCTAGTGCAAGAAGATTATCAGATTATCCAGGTTTTACTGCAATATTGAGTAAAGTAAATATAAACCTTGCCGCAAGTGCCACTTTAAGATGGAGAACATTTGTTGATAGCAATCTTAATGGTCTAATTGATGCAGGCGAATGTCCTGGTGATTGGGCTACTTATAATATTACATTCGAAACAACACCACCTACAATTGTATGTCCAGATGATATCGAAGTGCAAGCAGATCCTACTTTATGTGCTGTCGTTGTTAATTACGAAGCACCTACAGCATCCGATGATCCATGTACTACCATATTATCCATAGTACAAACTTCAGGTTTAGCAAGTGGTGCTGAATTTCCTGTTGGAGTGACTACCAATGTATTTTTGGTAACTGATGGCTCTGGCAATACTAATACATGTTCATTTACAGTCGAAGTACTTGATTATCAAGCGCCACCATTAGGGTGTAAGCAAGTTCAGCTTTCTTTGGATGAAGATTGCGAAGGTGTATTGGAGCCTACAACTGTACTTACAGGATGGGAAGGACCAGCTGGTGAGGTATTATTAGGATGCGAAGCATTATATACAATCAATGTAAAAGATAAAAATGGTTTTGATTTAGGCAATACACTTACCAGAGACCAATTGGGCAAAACGTTACAATATACAATAACGCATACTTCTGGATTTACATGTTGGGGAGATGTGACTATAGAAGATAAAATAAAGCCAACAATAGTTTGCCGCGATGTAGAAGTACATTGTTTGACTGACCTTACTAATGTAGGAATACCAGTTGTAAATGATAATTGTCATGCAAGAGCTGAGTTGGTAAATGAAGTTCATGAACTTTTGGATTGTGATCCATTATATGTAGGAACGATTACACGCACATGGATTGCAGTTGATGATTTTGGCAATGAGAGTTTGCCTTGCACATCTGTGATTAATTTGCTCAGACCTACTGCTGCGAGTATTGTTCCTCCAGCCATAAATGTAAAACTTAGTTGTTCATCAGGTTATGAAACCGATGATAAAGGTCTTGGTTTCCCTAGCCCGGACGAAACAGGTACACCGACACTTGGTGGTACTGTTTTGTATCCGACATCACAGCTTAATATGCTTTATTGTAACGCGGTGATAGATTATGTTGACGATTTGCTTGTCGATACTGATTGTAAGAAACGAATCAGACGAGTATGGACGATTTCAGAATGGTGGTGTAGCACGATGAATCCGATTTTTGTCGGCGCACAGATTATAGATATCGTTGACGAAATAGCACCAGTAATACCTGTACAAGCTGACATCACAGTCACTACACAAACTAGAAGTTGTTCTGCAGCTGTTCAATTGCCTACTTTAAATATTACTGATAATTGTAACAAGGTATATAGAGTATATGTCAATGCATATAATGGTGGTATTCCTTCAGGATATGTAAATGGCAATGGTGGTTTGATAGAACTTGGTGTTGGAACGCACACGATAACTTATACAGCATTTGACAACTGTACAAATAGCAGCACAATGTCTTACCGAGTTACAGTAAGAGATGAAACAGATCCAGTAGCTATTTGTGATCAATTTGCTACAGTAAGTATTAAAGATAATGGTTATACAGATATTACAGCTCAAGCGGTAGATGATGGTAGCTTTGATGAATGTGGTCCTGTGACGCTAAAACTTAGAAGAATGGAAGATCCATGTGCGTTTGGACAAGATACAGCTTGGTATGACAAAGTTGGTTTCTGCTGTCTTGATGCCAATACTTCTAGAATGGTACAGCTTTTAGTCACAGATCTTGGTGGAAATACGAACATTTGTATGGTAACTGTAAATATACAAGAAAAAGTAAATCCTACTATTTCTTGTCCTGCTAACATGACTATTGAAGATTGTTTGTTTGCATTTGATCCATCTTTAGCTGGTGCAAACTCGGCATTTGGAGCTGCTGTTATCAATGATAACTGTCCAGCAAATAATACGCTCAATCATTCTTTAGTAGATAATAGAAATCAATGCGGTACAGGTACTGTAGTCAGAACATTTAGTGTTCAGCAAAATGCTACTGTGTACCAGACATGTACTCAGACTATCACATTTGAAAATAACGAACCATTTGATGGTAATGACATAGAGTGGCCAAAAGATTACCTTGCCTTAGGTCAATGTTCATTCTCAGGTTTATTGCCAGAAACATTACCAGATAGTTCATCAGTACCTGTGTTTACTGAAGATGCTTGTGATTTGGTTGGTACTAGGTATGAAGATTTGATTTTCCCTTTCACCACCAATGGTGCATGTTATAAAATCATAAGGACTTGGACTGTTATTGATTGGTGTCAAAAAGATATTTATGGTGACAATCTAACTTGGACTCATGAACAGGAAATAAAAGTTATGGATAATAATCCACCTGTATTAACAGTGCCAGTTTCGCCTGTAATTTATAAAACATTGAGTTGCTTTAGCGATGAGATCACGCTTTCAGCTTCAGCTGTGGATTGTACTCCTTCAGCTGAATTAAAGTGGGGGTACACAATTTATCAGGATAATGAAATTATAAGCTCTGGCAATGCAAACTCTGTGACAGACGAATTTGAAGTTGGCTCATATACGATCAATTTTGTAGTGGAAGACCGTTGTGGTAATGTAGCTGAAGCATCTTATGATTTCGTAGTAGAAACAACAAAGGCACCGACTGCTATATGCAAAAACGGATTGGCTGCACCTTTAGTTTTGATGGATACTGATGGAAATGGTACTGGAGATACACCGATGGTAATGTTGACTCCTTCGTTTTTTGACAATAAGAGCAGTCACCCATGTGGTTATACTTTTAATTTGTCATTCTCAGCAGACGTAACTGACCAATTGGTTACCTTTGATTGCAACGACGTACTAGATAATCAAATAGTTCAATTGTGGGTTACAGACGAAAACGGTAATACATCATATTGTGAAACTTATGTGGATATTCAGGATACAGGAGGTTTATGTCCGAGCGGAGCACTGTCAGTTGTTTCTGGAAAAACAGTGACAGAAGATAATGAAGAGATTGCATATGTAAATGTAGAATTGGATGGTCCAGAGCAAAATGCAGTTACAACTGATCAAAATGGACGATTTGTCTTTTCCCCTAAGGCTAATGGGGGCAATTACCAAGTCGTACCAGCTAAAGATGGCGATGATCTGAATGGTGTAAGCACGCTTGACTTGGTCATGATCCAAAGACACATTTTGGGACTAGAACAATTGAATTCGCCTTATAAACTTATAGCAGCAGACGTTAACAACAATAAGTCAATTGCAGCATCTGACCTTACAGAATTGAGAAAATTGATTTTGGGTGTGAATAAGGAATTTGCAGCAAATTCAAGTTGGAGATTTGTTGATGGTTCGAAAAAATTTGCTGACCCTAATGATCCATGGAATGGTGGATTGTCAGAAGTATATACTATCGACAAACTTACTAACAATATGGATATCAATTTCATAGGTATCAAAGTTGGTGATGTCAACGGAAACGTAGTTACGAATCTAAATAATAATAATACTGAATCCAGATCTTCGCATGCCCTGCAAATCAAAGATAGAAACGTAATGAGAGGCGAAATCGTCGAAATTCCAGTAATGGCTGACAAGGCTGGAATGATATACGGACTTCAAACTCAGTTGAATTCTAATGGTCTTATCATCAGAGATATCAAAGGTGGTGCAATGAGTTTGGAATTGAACAATTATGTCATCCCTGCAACAAATATAGCTCGATTGAGTGTAACAACACCTGCAGGAGTCAGAGTTACTGAAGGTCGTGTATTATTTACAATTGAAGCTGAAGTATTAAAATCAGGATTGCTTAGTGAAATGATTTCTATTAATAGAGAATTTGCTTCTGAATTATATACCAATAACTTAGAAGTAGAATCATTCAATATTAATTGGAGAAAAGAAGATGCTTCTTTCGCATTGACTTCTGTGACACCTAATCCTTGGAATGTTCAAACTCAAATATCGTTTCAATTGCCACAAGAAGGAATGGTAACATTCAAAGTTAGAGATTATACAGGTAAGAGTATTATCAGTACTATAGATCAATATCCTGCTGGTCAAAATGTTGTTCAAGTGAATAGCAGCGACTTGGGACAACCAGGCGTATATATTTATGAACTTCGTTTCGGAGACAAATTGATTTCTGGTAAGATGATTCTTATCGAATAATAAATACCCCAAATTACTTTTAAATAAGGTCTTCCAATAAAAAGGAAGGCCTTTTTCTATTTATCAATGTGCTAATTCTTGCGTTCTATGTTTATCATTTTTAATCATCAAGGTAGCCAATGCAGCGAGCATCAATAAAATACCAGCAAAAGTTATGGCATTGCGAGGATCATTATCCAAAAAGTTTTCCAATACAAATCCGAATGTCAAAGTTTGAATGATCATAGGGACAACAATCATCATGTTGATAATTCCCATGAAAACACCATATCTTTCTTTTGGAATATCATTAACCACCATCAAATAAGGAATACCCATCATACTGGCCCAGCCTATACCGAATCCCGTGATCGCAACAAACAGCAAGTTCTTGTCAGCAATATGTGGAAAAGCTAGAAATCCCAATCCTGCCAACACAAGACATGCGAAATGAACGTATTTGCTACCATATTTTTTTGCAAAATATATCAATCCGAAAGCTGTAAGAAATGTAACTACATTGTACCAGCCATTTACCAATCCTGTCCAACTGACGGCTTCTGCATATTTGGCTTCATCGCTCACAGGCGTTACGCCAAATACGGAAAGCCCTACGCTTTTTGCACTGTTTTGCCAATAACAGAATAGGGCATACCATTGAAATAAATATACCAACGCCAATTGCCACATGACACGCGGCATAGTTTTGATAGAATCTATTATTTCGATTAATGGAGCCACAAGTTGTAGTATAGAATTTACTAACGGAATATGTTTGTTGTTTTCAAGCAAACGTGCCAGCAAAAATATCCATGCAAAAAATATCGGCAAGATCATAAAGTTGGCAATGGTAGTTGAAAGGGAGCTTTGTATAAGGAAATATATTAATCCTGGGATGACAGATACAGATAATACGTATCCTAGGAATTGAATCATTTTATTGGGTTTACCCGCATTATATTTTTCTATCGTTGCAATTTCTTCATCTGTGGGTGGAATTTCCGGCGTAGTACGCATACTCCACCATACAGTGCCAACAGAACATACAGCGCCTAGAAAGAACGATGCATACACCCATGTAGGTAACGAGCCTGTCTTACCATAAAACATCATCGGGAAGACAAATAGTGATACATTCGCCAAGGTCTGCCCCAAGCCAGTAAAAAAACTTTGTGCCTGAAATCCTGTAGCTTGTTGATCGGGATTTAATGTATCGGCTATGAATGCTCTGTATGGCTCCATAGCTGTATTATTGCCCACATCCAGGATCCAAAGCAAACCTGCTGCCATCCAAAGCGTACTACTGAATGGATATATGAACAAACAAATGCTGCAAATCATCGCACCTATAAAAAAATAGGGCTTCCGTCGTCCCCAACGCGGCGACCAAGTCTTATCGCTCATTGCTCCGATGATGGGTTGGATCAGCAGTCCGGTGACTGGTCCTGCAATATTTAATATCGGTATCTCATGTGCCGATGCGCCCAACATATCGTAAATAGGATTGACAGCACTCTGTTGCAAGCCGAAGCTATACTGGATGCCAAAAAATCCCACGTTCATATTGATGATATTCGCAAATGACAACGTAGGTTTGTATCGGGTATCTTGACCTGATGATGTGTGTGTAGTGCCGGTTACAGCCATAAAATTCGATTTAAGTGCCAAATCTAAAAAGTATTTGACTCATTGATCACATTTTTGTAAAATAATATTTTGGAGAGATGTAAGATGGCTGTTTTTTGATTGGTTATTATACGCTTTGCTATGTAATAAAAAATTTCAAGTTTTAGATTGAAGTTTATACAATTTTATGCTACATTTGTTATTCAACCATGAAGTTTCCAAACATGTCTATCATGACTCCAAAAAATGCAATGCTTACACCAATTAAAAAAATATTAAGTGTCTTTTGATAATAAAGTTCTGCCTTTTCTTTTGGATATTTCATCTGCAATACTCTACTCAAAACTAATATTAAGCAAATAATGCCTATCATAATACATATTCCAATAATATAGGCTAAAATATCACTAAATCCACTATCAGTTTTTACAAATACTGAAGCAAAGTTAAGTATAAAACCTAGAATTATGCCAGTTGCAGTAACCAATGGCTGCCTGAAGGACTGTATTTTATCTTCCATTGAATATTAAATTTGATGTAAAAATATGTTTTGAATTTGTTATTTACTTTATTTTTTATGTTCTTTGGTTCCAAAATATAGACCATTGGTGGAAATGGTGCAGTATAGACGGTATTATTTTATAATTTTGTCGAAAAAAAAACATTCTCATGAAGTTAATATTTTCAAGGTGGTTAATGATGATATCACCATTATTTGTCCAATGTCAAGTAGAACCTGTGGAGATACTTTATACCATGCCAGAAGAATCTGAACCACATGAAGCCACATGGTTGCAGTGGCCGCATGAACACCAATACGGCATGCAATATCGGAATGACTTGGATCAAACATGGGTAGATATGACTAAGGCTCTTGCTACGAGTGAGAAGGTAAATATCATAGCTTATGACGAAGAATCTCAAGAAAGGATTGAAATCTTGCTCGAGGAAGCTGGGGTATTGATGCCTCAGGTAGAGTTTTTCATTTTTAAAACTGACGATGTTTGGGTGAGAGACAATGGTCCCATCTATGCTCGTGATAAATCTGGTCAATTGGTCATACAAGATTGGGGATTTAATGGTTGGGGCGAAAAAGCTAAAAGACACTACTGTGATAAGATACCAGAGCAAATAGCCAAAGTCCAAAACAAAAAATGGATAGATATCAACAAAATTATGATCAATGAAGGTGGAAGCTTGGAGATTGATGGTCAAGGAAGTATGGTGGCTTGCAGAAGTTCTATTCTGAATTTCAACCGCAACAATATGGATCAGGAAGAAGCTGAAGAAATTTTTACTAAATATCTGGGTGTGACCAATTTTATATGGCTCGATGGAGTCCCAGGCTTAGAGATTACAGACATGCACATTGATGGGTTTGCACGTTTTGGCAATCATGAAACCATAGT
>CALFYH010000454.1 GCA_937952155.1 uncultured Saprospiraceae bacterium | reverse complement strand
CAGCCGAAATATGGATGTTCTTTTGAATAACCATCAAAATCTTTACACCCAAGAAGAATGTCATTGTAATGGCCATATTTGTCAGCACAAATCCATGAATGCACTATACCGCCATAGTTTGTAATTTGAATCTGATTGCCATTTATGTTGCGAAATGTGTACAAATAAACATCTCGTTCATGGTGATTTCCAAACAATTCTTTTTTTACTGACAGCATGAATTTTTAATTCAAATTAAAATTAATTGTAATATATATAAGGTGTATGACGCTTGTAATTATGCTATAAAATGTCATAATTGAGACAAAAATAAATAAATTATAAACTTTAACACTTTTTTAAGTACGTACAAACAATATTATATTTATATTTGCCCAAATATAATTGATCGAACATGGGTAGAAGTTTACAAATTGTATGTTTATTTTGTTTATTTATCTTTTCATATGATAAGGTAAGTGCACAATCTATAAACAATATCGGGCAGAATCCGACTGAATTGGTGGCAGATGATTTGAAAGTATTTCCCAATCCTACGACAGATTATATTCAGATTAGCAATAGTACCAATATTAAAAAGGTGGTCATTTACAATATGTTTGGTAAGGAAGTAAAGTCATATTTTCATTATGCAAATGCATTACATGATGTTACCGAAATCAAAGCAGGAATGTATATTGTAAAAATGCTTGACGAAAAAAATAAAGTAGTCAAATCTGTTAAATTAAATAAGACCTACGCTGGTGTCTAAATAACTTTTAAAATTTTGATATGAAATTTTTATATACATTTTTAATCGTTTTTTCTGCCTTTGCACTGAGTGCTCAGATATCTCATAGACCTAATCCTTTAGCCATAAAAGCGCATAAGGATAGCACAGAAGTGAAATTGAATGTTTATTTAAATAACGAAGCCGACACTACTTATGAGATGTATTGGAAGTTGGTAAAAGATACATCTACATGGATGAAGGAATGGGCTACTTATATTTGTGACAGTCAGCTTTGCTATAATGACAATAGAGATTATAACTCTGTGGCAAATCCTTGGCCAAAAGGCGAAACAAAATTGGAATTTCATTTCAAACCAAATGGTAAAGATGGCTGTACGATAATTAAATTAATTTTGTACGGCGATAAGAATTTTACTCAAGAAATTTATAGAACTAGTATAAATATAAACAATTGTATTTCCAATTCTATAAATGTAGCAGTTCCATCCTCAAATATAAAATTATATCCGAATCCTGCGTCTGAATATTTTCAGATAAGCAACGACTCAAATGTAGATAAAATCAAGGTGTACAATATGTTTGGAAGAGAAATCAAGTCTTTCTATCACTATAACAATGCACAGCATGAGATAGGAGAATTGAAATCAGGTATGTATATTTTGAAAATGATCGATGAAAAAGGTAGATTGGTCAAAACCATGAAGTTAAATAAAGTGTACTCCGGTGCATAACCATATAAAGTGAATCAATATATAATGAAACCTTTAGCTTAAAACACTAAAGGTTTTTTTATGCTGGGTATTGTACGGAGTTTCTTGGCGTTTCCCATAATCGTACACTCAATTCTAAGTTTTCATCCAACGATTGTCTTAGGATATTGTAAATCACATACACAATATGCTCGGCACTAGGTATAAGGGATGCAAATTCGACTGTATCTAAGTTTAGATTTTTGTGATCGAATCGGTCTTCGATGTGAATTTTTATAAGATCAGCCAAATATTTCATATCAATAACGTAGCCCGTTTCAGGATTTACTTCACCTGTGACCTTGACTTCAAGTTCATAATTGTGGCCATGATAATTCTGATTATTGCATAAACCAAAGACGCTGCGATTCTTTTCATCACTCCAATTTGGGTTGTGTAATCTGTGAGCAGCATTAAAATGCCCTTTCCTGTAAACAGATACTTTCATTAAAATCTTTTTTGCACTAACATTGGTGACAAATCTTTTGTTGCAGATTGATAGGAGTACTTTGAAAGAAAAGTAATTATTGACATAAATTCATCACTTCATATTAATGGTGTACCTTTGTAGTCAGGTACCATCCAAAATTAAATAAAGATCATGAACTTGTATAATATTTCGATTAATGATATCAATGGAAAACCAATAGACCTTAAGAAATATCTAGGCAAAAAAATGATGATCGTAAACGTGGCCTCAGAATGTGGCTTTACAAAACAATATACACAGCTAGAGGAATTATATAGTGCATTCAAAGACAAATTGGTGATTTTGGCATGTCCTTGTAATGATTTTGGTGGTCAAGAGCCAGGATCTGATGCAGAAATTATAAACTTTTGTCAAAAAAATTATGGCGTGAGCTTTCCGATAACCCAAAAGATAGAAATTTCTAACAATCCACATCCACTATACCAGTTTCTTGCAAACAAAGATAAAAATGGTATTGGAGATTTTCTGGTAGAATGGAATTTTCACAAATTTCTCATTGCAGAAACCGGCGAACTCCAAAAAAGTATATCGTCTGCTACAGATCCAATGGATGAGGTGATTTTGCAATGGCTCGAAAATAATCAACATTAATTTTGTGATCAGATAGATATGAGATTCAGTGACATAACAGGTAAAGAAGAATTAAAGCGTAGGATAGCCAATACAGTGGATATCGGACGATTGCCACATGCACAAATATTATTAGGTAAAGAAGGTAGTGGCGGATTACCTACTGCTTTAGCACTGGCGTCTTACATCATGTGTGAAAACAAAACGGATGGTGATAGTTGTGGACATTGTTCGCACTGCAAGAAGTCATTAAAATATATTCACCCTGATATCCATTTTTCATTTCCAGTAGTGAAATTTGGGGATAAAAAGCGAGAGCATACTACCAGTGACGATTTTTTAGTAAAATGGCGTAAGATACTAAGCGAAAATGCTTACATGGGCATCGGAGATTGGTTGGAATATATAGATGCTGGCAATAGTAATCCAAATATTAATGTCAAAGAATGCAATGACATCATGACCAAACTCAATATGATGTCGTATGAGTCTGATAAAAAAGTCTTGGTCATGTGGTTGCCCGAATACCTTGGAAATGAAGGCAATCGGTTGCTGAAACTTATAGAAGAGCCGACTGACAATACTTATATTATTTTAGTGGCTGAAAATCAAGACTTAATCCTACAGACAATTTTGAGCCGATGTCAGTTGGTCAAAATTCCTCTATATGAAAGTAATGAAATAAGCCAGTTTTTGGTAGATAAATATGAAATCTTAAAAGATAAAGCTGATCAAATTGCAAATCTCGCTGATGGAAATATCAATTTAGCGATCCAAATTGGCACCAATGAGTCTAAGGATTTTTCTGACATGCTCATCACATGGCTGAGAGTAGCATATAAGTCCGATCCTATCGAAATAAATAATTGGGTGAGCTCTGTAACCGAAATGAATAAGGACGAACAAAAGAACTTTTTTGAATATGGATTACATTTTTTTAGACAGTTTGTGTTTAGAATGCTTACTGGAAATGATAAAGTAAGCCTTACTGTAAAAGAACTCGAGATTGCAGGCAAAATGACGTCAATCATCAATGCAGATAAAGCAGAGTTTATAGCCGATAAGCTAAATGCTGCCATCGAGTGTGTCGGCCGCAATATCAATATAAGAATTATGTTATATGCTGATACACTTGCTATTGGAGACGTAATCAGGAAAAATTAAAATGAGTTTTTATGTGATTTTTATGTTAAATAATTACTATAAATCGAATTTTTATTGATTACCTGCTTTGTGATATGTGTATGAGTTAAAGGTTGGAATGATGACCATCAGCAAAACTATGGCTATGAATAATTTCATCATATAAGCTTCAGGAACTATAAAACTTAAAATGATAGCCAACATACCTCCAACTACCCATATTTTACCACCTAATTGATGTGTTTTGCGCCAGTTGTTTTGGTTTTCTAATGTCCAAGGCAAGCGAAAACCAACAAAATAATTGGGTTTTATACTATATAAAAAATTTCCAATGATGGCAAAAAATCCACCTAACAATACGAAAAGCAAATTTCCACTTTCTCCTTGAACTGCGGTGTAAATAATATAAATGGTCAATAAAGAAATAAAGACAATAGACGTAATCCCCAATTTTTCCATTATGCCTTGTGATTGAAGACTTTGGTTTTTCGGGTCTAATTTTCCTACATTGGTTATAATTAGATAGGCTATGACGGCAATTCCCATCATTATAGAAACCATCATCCACAAATTGTTTTTATTACCATAACTATCTGGCTTCATATCAGAACCAAAGTGCAAGGCAACTTGATCTGGAAGACCATCATATATACTATTTAAATAAATGAAAGGTGCAGCAAGGCAAAGTAGCAGAAAAATGTTCTTGATTGAAAAATGTTTCATAACGTTGGTTTTAGAAAGTGGTTATTTAGATTTGATTTGGTATATCCATTGAAGCATTTCATCCAGCACAGTAGTACTTATGCTATATATGATGAATTGCCCTTGCTTATCTGAAGTCACTAATCCTGCTTGTCTCAATAGATCCAAATGGTGCGAGATCGTTGGCTTACCTATGTTAAAGTGGTCAGCAATGTCGCCTGCACTCATATCTTTGTCTTTGAGTAGGTCCAAAATATCTCTACGAATCGGGTCATTTAGTGCTTTGAAAAGGGTATTCAATTTATTTCGTTTCTACATTTCGACAAATATCGAATTAATATTTCAATAAATCAAGCTTTTTTAAATAAATTTGAAAAAAAATATAGTACTTATAAAAATTACTTATTGAAATCAGCTATCCTTTCTAGGAAATAAATACAAGTAATCCAAGAAATAAAGGACTCTCACAGAAAAGCTATTGGTTTGTAACGATTCAAAAAGTCCGCCCAAATTTGCTAGATAATCGCGGTTGTATTGTTTGTCTGAGTTAGAAATTTGGTTTTTCCATACAAAGATCACATCACTGCCTGGTGCAAATCGCCAATTGCATTGAAAGTCGATGTTGAAAATATTTACATTTCTGTCAAAAATAGAATCTCCATTTGCATCAATGCCTTTGTAAGGAATGACTTCTACAAAACCATCATTATCCAAACGTCCAAATTGTTGGTATCGCACTTTGTCCCAATAATGTCGGATCCGCATATTGATACCAATTAACGCATTGAAAATGTAACGGGTTGTAATGGAATTATCTACAATAAGCCTATTTCTATTGCCAAACAAGATGTCATCTGATGCGAGTCCATCAATCGGTGTGCCGGAGAGATTTTTATTTACATATCCAGGCTCAAAATTTATAATGGACAAGCTGGTATTTGTAAATACAGATAATCTATCGCTCAACCTTAATCTTGGCGCTAACACAATGTTTGCAGTATTTCTATTTTCTGCATCAAAATACCGATAAGACATTCTGATATCATAGGCAAATGGTTTCCTATAATCTGATGAGACAAATCCACCTAATGTATAATTAGTAGGCCATGTCATAAATCTGCTAAAGTCATCTGTTCTTGGTTCGAAATAATCAAACGTATTTACGGGTTCTAATCTAGTGTTTAAACCCAATGCAAAACGACTCTTCCAAAGCATAAAACTTTCCAATTCGATATTAAAATCTGAAAATACGTTGGGATTATAAAGTCTTGAATAAATAGATGAACCCGATATTTTTACTTGCTGCAATTTTTCATTTTTGGGCTTATATTGAGTATATCCACCGTCAACAAAATAATATTGTTCATTAGGACTAAACAAAAATCCCATATCGTTTGGGTCATAATTTTCGGATTCTACGCCATGACCTGCGCTATAAGTCCAATTTCCACTTATCTTTCCAAGTGAAATATTGTAAGTATGCCCTCTGTCAGTTACATCAGTAAAAAACTTTTGTGAAAGCACACCTGATCCGCTTATATAATACTTTTGATCTTTGGTTTTGAAATTGAAAAATCCGCCTGTGACATTGGCATTATAATCATCTCCTGCTCTATGGACATTGGTATTCATAAAAGAGACAAATGAGTTATTTTTTAAATTTTGGTCCACGACGATGGCGTTATAATTCGTGAGTGGATTGGTTTTTATCGAGCGTTCTAAGCCATCGATACTGCGGATTTTTGCATATTCTTCGCCAACTATAGCATTGAAGCCTCCAATTCCAGTACCTGATGTGGTACGTCCTGAAATTTTTGTTGCATTATAAAGTTGACTTGTTTCAGGATTTGAAATCAAAGTTTCACCTTCTTTTACTTGGTTTAAGACATCAAAATAATGCAAAGGACGGCCACCGATTCTCCTCGAATAGAAGATGTTGCCTTTGTTGAAAAGCTCGGTACCTTCCGTAAAAAATTGCCGATTTTCTTCAAAGAATACCTCAAATGGAGATAGATTCAAAACTTGCTTATCGGAAATAACCTGACCAAAATCAGGGATCAAGGTCATATCAAGCGTAAATGCATCATTTAGCCCATATTTTAAATCTAAGCCAGCACTATAGGCATTACTTGCTGATATTTTTTGGTCTGTATTCTGTGGATCATAAGTAGTATTAACATAACCAGAAAGATATGGTGTAAGCGATAAACGTACCGGTGATTCTATATTTTCAATATGGGTGACTTTTCCTGATTGTTGTACCCAACCACCAATTGTAGGATCTATATGTGACCAATAAGTTGTTTCCCTATATCTACGCACTTCTCGCCCAAACTGAACATGCCAATCTTGAGTCTCATTCGATGGAAATCTCAGAGACGAATAAGGTATCCGCATCTCCACATACCATCCATCGGCATCTTGAGAAACTCCGCTTTCCCATACCGCATTCCAATTAATATCATCTTCATTATTCGTTACTATTGCTTCATATTGTACTCCAGATGATGTGACCAAAAATATAAAGCCATTCAAACCACTCTTGTAAGGATCAAAAAATACACTAAAATTGTCGGCATTACCAGTTTGGTCCCGAAGAGATAGTTCTTTGAGTATTTTATCAGGTTCAGGATCTTTGAGTCTAGCACCGATATAGATTGCATTGTTGTCATATAGAAAAAATGTTTCTGTGTCGAATGTAGCTGGAAGCCCAGGTGTAGGCTCTGTTTGTATAAATCCAGAAGCCATTTCTGCATTATTCCATGCACCTTCGGAGAGCTTTCCATCTATTTTTATTTCTTGAGAAATTCTATAAGCCTTCAAAGATTTGGTGGGATTTACAAAAGCAAAAATAGAAAGCGATGATAAACTTAGAAGTAATATAAAAAGAGTTTTCAATATATATTTGGTTTTAAATCACAAAGGTATAAAAGAGACCTCGAATAAAATTCGTTGAAGATTTATTTTAGACAAAAAATTTAGTATTTATACCATGATAAATTTTAAAATTAAATACGAGTTACTTCCAAAATACATAAAATAAAGTCTATATTTGCAGTAACAAGCTTACCTAATTTTGAAACAGCTTATAATTTTTGTTATTATTTTGCTTGGATTAAAGGGATTTAGTCAAGACTGTGGTTTTACCATTACAGTACCACAAGATATCACTATATGTGAAGAGACTGATATCTTATTGGATGGAGCAATCTCTGGTACATACTTTGGTTTTGAGTGGAATGGAACCGATGGATTTTTTGAAAATGTGGATTTAACTCCTACTGTTACTGTAAGTCAAACGACAACTTATACGCTTACAGCTTTTTCTAATCCTACTACTAATCTTATTGTAAATGGTGATTTTTCCGGCGGAAATAGTGGATTTACAACCCAATATAGTTACATGCCGGATTTACCAGGAAGCACGACAGAGTTGTGGAGTGAAGGTACTTATAGTGTTGTATCAAACCCTAATAACGTTCATACCAATTTCGATCCTTGCGCAGATCATACTGGTGGTGGCAATATGATGGTAGTCAACGGTGCATCTTCTTTGGCACAGGTTTGGTGTCAGACAGTAGCTGTAATGCCTAATACTACTTATATTTTTCAAGCATTTGCCGCTTCTGTAGAACCTACATCACCAGCTATTTTACAGTTTTCAATTAATAGTGTTTTATTGGGTTCGCCATTCGGATTGTCAGGTGCGACGTGTGTGTGGGAAGAATTTTATGAAACTTGGTTTTCAGGTGGTAATACAAGTGTACAAATTTGTATAACCAATCAAAACACTGCTGGAAGCGGAAATGACTTTGCCTTAGATGACATCTTTTTTGGTCCATTATGTAAAGAAGAAGAAG
>CALFYH010000453.1 GCA_937952155.1 uncultured Saprospiraceae bacterium | reverse complement strand
TCCAAGCCGTGATCGTGCTTATCGGCATTGTGGCGATGGCTATTTTGCTATATTTTCCTACGACAGAAGGACGGGCCGCAAACTTAGATTTGATTAGCATTTACGCAGATCCACTTATTTTGTATGTGTATGTTGCGTCTATCGCATTTTTTGTTGCGCTGTACCAAGCCTTCAAATTACTTGGATACATTGGTCAAAATAAAGTGTTCTCTCCAAAATCAGTGGATGCATTGAAGTGTATCAAGTATTGTGCTATCGTACTTAGTATCTTGATAGTGATGGCAGGACTTTTTATCCGACTGTTTCATGAGAAAGAAGATGACCCAGCAGGTTTTCTTGCGCTTTGTATAGTAACTACTTTTGCTTCTATCGTAGTGGCAACAGCTGCGGCAGTTTTTGAGAAACTCCTGCAAAATGCCACTGATATGAAATCTGAAAATGACTTAACAATATAAGCTATGCCAATTATTGTAAACTTAGACGTGATGATGGCAAAACGAAAAATGTCGTTGAATGAGCTTTCTGAAAGCGTTGAATTGACATTATCTAACCTTTCGATCCTAAAGACTGGAAAGGCGAAAGCAATACGATTTAGTACCTTAGAAGCCATTTGTAAAGCATTGAACTGCCAACCAGGTGACATTCTGGAATATGTAGATGACGAAAAATAACTTTATATTGACACATTTTATAATCTCAAAAAAGATATTGCTTAATGTGCTAATAGAAAAACTTTGGTTCTTACATTTACGTTAAATAAAAGTATGAAAATTATATTTTTAATATTTCAGGTTATTTACTCATCAATTGCGTTTTCTCAGCAATACTGCATGGAAGATTTACCAAATACAAACTTAAACCGCAATGATGTTTCTTTTCTTAAATCGAATGAGGCGCTTCTAAAAAAAGTGACATTATCTACCGTAAACCCAAAGTGTCACTGGGTATATTACCTTAGACAATCAGTCAATCGACTCTATCTAAACCAAGATTCTTCTTCCTACTATCTGCAGGATGCATTAAAATCAAATTTAAAAGGAACGTGTAAGTTTATTTCTTTTTCAAGAACATTCTTTGATATAAAAAAATCTGAAGGAAAGGCGAAAGGATTTAGTTGTTTTTATACGAGTTTGCCTAAAGATGATCAATTACTTGTAGATAGCTTATGTCAAAATATCTACAATGAATTAACCAAAGAAGAAGAGATCGCCAAAGACTCGACGCAAAACGCTGAAATTATAAGAAAAAGAGATCAAAAATATAGGATGGAAGGAAAGATGGAAGAGCAAGAAACTTTAGATCAGGTGAATAGAGATTTTATTGATAGTTTGTATCAAGTAAAGGGTACAATTGATGCATTTAATGAAGAAGAGATATATCAATTTTCAATGGTAGCGCACCATTCTGTAGATTGCGACTGGGTTTATAAATGGACAGAGCGATTTATTGAGCTTCATAATAATGGCTATACGGGCAAATCAATTCTTGGCCCACTACTTGAAAGAATGTTCACACAAGATGGTTACTGCACAGAACAGGATCCACAAAAAAGAAATTACTTTATCTATATGATTAAGGCAAAATACCCAAACTTTGTTAAGAACAATCATCAGCTTAACTGGTGATGAAATATTGAAGGAGTATTAATTAAAGAAGAATGATATAAGATAATTACACGTTTTTAAAAAAATATATCCTGAATGAGTCTTTTTTTAACATTAATTTTACCAATAATTGTTCAGTTGATACCTTTGGTATTAATACGACAATTGTGCAGACGAGAAAAGATGCGCAAAAACTTTAAATTGACGCTTTTAGTAAGTTTCGTTTTGACAATGATAAGTGTAATAACCATTTTTTATGCTATGAAAATTTCAATTTACGGAATGACATTGAATAGACCTGAAGGTAAAGTCGGTTGCGTGACAGGAGCAGCATTTTATTTAATGACAGGTGTCGTGTTTTTTGTGCTTACTTTTATCAATGGTGTGATATATTCAATACAAAGTCATAATAATAATGCCTTCCATGAAAAATCATGAAATTATAAGTTCAAGAATTATAAATTCGCCAGTAGAAACAGTCTATCAAGCTTTCGAAAATCCAAATCACTTAAAAAATTGGTGGGGACCAGAAGGCTTTACAAACACGATTCATGAGTTTGATCTCAGGGCCGGTGGAAATTGGATACTTACGATGCATGGACCCGAAAAAGGGAACTATGAAAATTCATCCGTATTCAAAACAGTTTTACTAAATAAACTCATAAGCTGGGAGCTAAAATCTCAACCCTTATTTGATATGGAAATAGCGTTTGAAAAATTAGAAGAAAATAAAACGCAGATATCATTCAAAATGATTTTCGCAACAGCTGAAGAATGCGAGAAAATGCGAAAGTTTGTAGAACCAAAAAACGAAGAAAATTTCAACAGATTAGAAAGAGAAATCAAAACTATGTAAACTTATGATGCTAAAACAATAAGTTAAAGAAAAGACCGATAAAAAGTAAAGAAGAACATAGTATATATCTTTCAAGAGCATACGAGTTGATGCAATTGGACTTGAGCCCTAATTCAAAAGAATCAGACGAGTTGGTAGTTATCAGCATAATTATCGAATCTTATGAAAAGGAAAATTCCCTATAGAATCTCCAAATCCAATCGAAGCAATACTGTTTAGAATAGAACAAGTTGGAATGTCTAGCAGTGAATTGAATAAACTACTTGGATCAAGAAGTAGAACAAGTGAGATTTTAAATGTGAAAAGAAAATTGAGTATTGGAATGATTAGAAAGCTACATGAAAAACTAGGCATACCAGCACAAATCTTAATAAAAGACTATGAATCGACAACACACCATTCATAAACCTATTGGTTTTTTTTGTATTAGATCGATGCCCCAAGTTTTCATCCACATTTTTTGATTAAAATATTCCCGAATCATTGGTCAATTAATAAAGGGAGCTTATATTTGGGTAGTTTTTGAGGGTTGGTGATTAAAAAAGAAAGGGAATAAGAATTATTATGAAGATGGTCAATGGGTTAG
>CALFYH010000452.1 GCA_937952155.1 uncultured Saprospiraceae bacterium | reverse complement strand
TCTACACAGGCGAAGACACTCTTTCCCTACACGACGCTCTTCCGATCTATTTTTATAATAATTCTATATACATTTGATTGTTAATTGTATAAGAATTTAAATTATTATAATCCATTACTAGTTTTAGGACTAAATATAAATGGATAAAAAGGTACTGATTTTTCAAAAAATTATTTTTAAACAATTTTGCGTACATTTGCATTACAAATATTGCTCTTATTCATGATTTCAGCCCAGAATATAAAAAAATCCTACGGTGAGATTAACGTGTTAAAAAATATAAACTTAGAGATTCCACAAGGAGAAATCATAAGTATTACTGGCAAATCAGGTGCAGGAAAAAGTACATTGCTACATATCTTGGGTACGCTGGACTACGCTGATGAAGGCAATCTCATTATTTGCAACCAAAGTATCTCAGGTCTTAATGAAAAGGCATTGGCTGCATTTAGAAATAAAAATATTGGTTTCGTTTTTCAGTTCCATCACCTGCTTCAGGAGTTTACTGCTTTAGAAAATGTCTGTATTCCGGCATTTATTGGTGGGAATTCCATGGCAGCGACAGAGACCAAGGCAAAAGAATTATTGAACTATCTTGATCTGGCTGATAGAATCCACCACAAACCCAATCAGTTATCCGGCGGCGAAGCACAACGCGTAGCTGTCGCTAGGGCATTGATCAATGAGCCAGCTGTTGTTTTTGCTGACGAACCTACAGGCAATCTAGATAAAGCCAGTTCTGAAAATCTACACCATCTTTTTCTGCAATTGCGCAAGGATTTTAACCATACATTTGTGATTGTCACCCATAATACTGATTTGGCAAATTTGAGTGATCGAGTGATTGTTTTGGAAGACGGTATGGTAAAATAGGTCATTCATCAAACCATATCTTGATGTTAGTTTAATTTTCGAGGTTAGTGTTTCGAATATTTAAATTTAACATTTTCTTAAATTTGTATCTTATACGTATTATTGATATTATACATATACTTTTATAGATATATCCGATTTGAATACTTTAATTTATGTGACTTTCAGCTTTGCGATCGTCATTAGACTGGTTTAGTGTTGGTCGATTTAGCAGATTAAATCAAAAATTTAATTATTAATTATATGCGTTTTAAACATTTACTTCACTTGTTTTTGGTATTGACAATTTGGATAATGACGGATAATGTTGCGTTATCACAA
>CALFYH010000451.1 GCA_937952155.1 uncultured Saprospiraceae bacterium | reverse complement strand
AGATCTACACAGGCGAAGACACTCTTTCCCTACACGACGCTCTTCCGATCTCTTGGCGTAAGAGCCTATAATACAGAAGAAAACCTTAAATACAAACAAGCTGCTATTTTTGATTTTGTAAAAAAAGGAGGAACAGTAGTAGTACAATACAATGTATCGAATGGTTTGGTTACAAAGGAATTGGCACCATATCCATTGACACTTTCAAGAAATAGAGTCACAGTAGAAGAAGCCGAAATGAGATTTCTGTCACCAGAGCATGATGTACTCAATAAGCCAAATAAGATTACATCAAAAGATTTTGAAGGTTGGGTACAAGAACGTGGTTTGTATTTCCCAGGTGAATGGGACAAAGCTTTTACACCGATATTCTCATGTAATGATCCTGGAGAAACGCCTTTAGATGGAAGTCTATTGGTAGCACAATATGGCGAAGGATACTATGTATATACTGGATTATCATTCTTCAGAGAATTGCCCGCTGGTGTTTCAGGAGCCTATAGATTATTTGCTAATTTGATATCGTTGGGACATGATACAAGACCATAATAAAATTTGGAAAACTTCATACACTGTAGTACTTCTGGCGAATGCAATTTATATATTGACATTCTTCATTATCATGTTATTATGGGCCTAATTTTATAAATGAATCTCTCTCCTTATGAGTAATATAGATTGGGTCATTCTTACTTCTACCTTACTATTTATCGTAATTTACGGTACGTGGAAAACAAGAGGTACACAGAGCATGGATGATTACATGCGTGGCAACAATGAGTCCAAATGGTGGACGATCGGGCTCTCTGTAATGGCTACACAAGCGAGTGCTATTACATTTATGTCCACTCCTGGACAAGCATTTCATGATGGAATGGGATTTGTCCAGTTCTATTTTGGATTGCCGCTCGCAATGGTTATCATTTGTATCACTTTTATCCCAATCTACCACAAACTCAAAGTTTTTACCGCTTACGAATATCTGGAACAAAGATTTGATGTCAGAACCAGAAGTCTGACTGCAGTTCTCTTTTTGATTCAGCGAGGATTAGGCGCAGGCATCACTATTTACGCTCCAGCTATTATACTATCCACAATATTGGGTTGGAACTTAAATTTGCTCAATATCATTTTGGGTGCTTTGGTCGTGATCTATACTGTGAGCGGTGGGACAAAAGCCGTAAATGTGACCCAAAAACAACAAATGTTTATCATATTTGCTGGTATGGTTGCTGCCTTCATAATCATCATGTTTAGTTTGCCACCAGAAATCAATTTTTCTAAAGCAATGAAAATAGCTGGCGCTGGAGAAAAACTGAATATTCTTGACTTTTCCTTCAATGTAGAAAGCAGATACACCGTTTGGTGGGGATTATTGGGCGGTATGTTTCTGGCTTTGTCATATTTCGGTACAGATCAATCACAAGTACAACGATACTTATCAGGTAAGTCTATACGGGAAAGCCAGATGGGATTGATTATGAATGGCTTGCTGAAAGTACCTATGCAATTTTTTATTCTTTTGGTTGGTGTAATGGTCTTCGTTTTTTATCAATTTACTGCACCACCTGTGTTTTTTAATAAGGCAACCTTAAACAAACTAAAGCAAACTGAAGCAGCACCACAAGTTATTCACCTTGAAAATGAGCTTGATTCTATCTTCAATATTAAAAGTACAACTATTAACCAAGTAGTCGCACATGATGATAGTAAAACTGCATCTACAGAATACGCTCAAATGTTAACCCAAGAAAAGGCAGTAAGAAATGAATTAAAACAACTGGTAGAAAAACATTTGCCTGCTGAAGAATCAAATGATAAAGATTATGTTTTTATAAGTTTTATACTAAACTTCTTACCCAAAGGCATTATTGGTTTGTTATTGGCCGTAATATTTAGCGCCGCGATGTCATCGACAGCTTCCGAACTCAGTGCGTTAGCTACCACATCTACAATAGATATATATAAAAGAAGTGTTAATCCCAATGGTGATGATGCGCACTACGTACAGACAACCAAGCTTTTGACAGTAGGTTGGGGCGCAATAGCAATAGGTTTTGCTTGTTATGGAACACTATTCGAAAATTTAATCCAATTGGTCAATATTATTGGCTCAATATTTTATGGTACCATTTTGGGTGTATTCCTAAGTGCTTTTTATGTAAAACCAATCCAAGCGAAGGCCGTTTTCTACAGCGCTGTGATGACCCAAATTTTGGTAATATGTTTTTATTTTGCAGACATTATTAGCTTCTTATTGCTCAATGTCGTTGGATGTACATTGGTAATCATTTTTGCACTCTTGATGCAAAATACAGTTTTCAAAGGTGAGACCAAAAAATCTTAACTCAGAAAAATATACTTGTAAATCCTGATCAAAACATTTATCAAAATACTGATTATCAGCATCGTTGTTATTGGAAAATAAAACTTAAAGTTCTCCTTTTCTATTCTGATGTCGCCTGGTAGATTTCCAATAAATGTTAGCTTTTCACCAAAGAAATACCACACTATTCCCACCAACATGATAATCGCACCTGATACTATGATACTTTTTGCCATAATGCAGTTTAGATCCACAATTTGCTTGGATAAACGCCTTGGTCAATCAAGTGATTTATTTTTTCCATGACAAAAGGCTTATCTCCTTGATAAGTCACACCAAACCAATCAGATTCGGTATCGATCACTTTGACATTTAGTGTACCTCTTTTTATCAAAGTGTCAACCAATACTGGAATATAAAACTCTGAAGTTAACTCCATGCCTTCACGTTGTAAAAAATCTCTAAATATCTCGTCGCAATACACAAAATATGATGGAAGAAATCCCCACATATTCATTGAGACCAAGCTATCTTCAGACAAAGTAACGGTGCCTTCATTTTCAGGATAACGGATAATACCATCAGCATCTCTTTTGATTTTAACGCATTCTTTTACGTCTATCAAATTTCTCGACAAAGTATCCATATTGCATACTCCGCGATTTACAGTACCATGATCCGAAAGTGTATTGCGCAAATAATAGGCAACAACTGCGTAATCATCCGTATTATTTTTGTGACTTTCGGTTAAAAAATCTGCCAACTGACAAAAGGAATCAACACCATAATAATCATCAGCGTTGATCACACCGAAAGGTTCTTTTATCACATTTCGAGCTACCCAAATTGCGTGAGCAGTTCCCCACGGTTTTTCTCTATTGGCGTTGAAAGTACTATTTTCAGGCACATTAGATAGCTCTTGGGAAATAAATTCCATTTCGATTCTATCATCAAAATCTAAACGAGATATAGCATCAGGATTTTCTTCAAAAAATCTGACCTTCTCCCGATACGCTGTTGGGCCTAATCGGAAGTACCCATTATATATTTGAGTTGAGAGGTGACCCATAATTGTAAAATATCGGACTACAATCAATTGTTTATTAAAATTTTGA
>CALFYH010000450.1 GCA_937952155.1 uncultured Saprospiraceae bacterium | reverse complement strand
GTTGAAAACTGATACCGATGTAAGGTGTCAAACGTCCTTTTTTCATTGCCCATGGATAAAACTTTGCTCCAGTCTCTACACCTTCTGTGTAATTAAATCCATTGACTCCAGCCTTACCCAATCCTAATGATAGTCCTAAAGGAAAAGTAACATAAAAATCTGCATGACCCCAGAAATGCGTTCCTCCTACATTGATCCTTGGCATAGCCTGAGCAGGCAGTTGAGTCTTGAGTCCATTGATCAGAGTAGTAGAATGGCCCAATGTAAGTACATCGCCTCCCAATGTCAATGAAGCAAACGATGTACTCTTTTTTATTTTTTCATAAGTGTACACAGAATCTATAACGGCTTCTTGAGTATTTCCAATGTAAAAGGTGAAAATTAAAAATAATAAGTTAATAATCTTGTTTGTCATGTCTTAAAAATTTTAGATGTGAAGTAAAATTGACAAGACAAAAATACATGGCTTTAAATATCTAAAATGGTCAGAGTGACATACAGCAAACTTACGGGATAAATGACAAGAAAATGGGATTAAAAACAGTAATTGGGATGTTTGACAAGGTTATTTTGCAAATAAAGCCTTAATCTTAGGTCCAAAATTGCGTGAAACGGGCACTTTAATATCTCCATATGGCATCGTCAAAAGATAACCTTGGGCATTGCCTTCTATATGGGTGGCATTTGAAAGATTGACAATGAAACTGCGATGACACCTGACCACATTTTCTGCTGATATTTGTGATTCAAAGTGTTTTAATGAGCCTCTGAGTAATAATTTAACTACCTTTTCATTTTCGGTATAATAAAACTGAGAATAATTATCCATACTTTCTATAAATAACAATGCATGACATGGTAAATCTAGTGCATCTTTTACGTTTTCAGCTAAAAAATTTAGGTTTTTGGTGGTACGAGTGACCACTTCATGGTTTCGAATTAAATCCTGTTCGATGGCTGCTGCCTCCCGTTTGTTTAATTCGATATAGCGCTGGTATTTTAGCCGTATACTTCCCAAAATAGGAAATACAGCTATAGGGACGACCATGCCTAGAAAACCTAAAAATGCAGAGATACTCAGTTCGCTAATTCCTATTGCATTGGAATACAACAAATTGCCAAAAGCAATGCTACTGACCAGGAGGATCAACCAAACGATTTCATGCCATACTTTATATTGGTATTCGGCTTTTCTCTCATTTATGCATATTTTCCTAAGTAAAGTCAGCGCCACTGGCATTATAAATGATACTAACCCATACCCTGCTAATTTCCAAAATTTGTATTGGGTCACCCAAATGGAAATACCAAATGGCTGAAAAACCGCTAAAAATAATCCTACAAATAATCCCAAGATAGCATAAAACCTTATTTCATTTAGATTTAGAAACTTAAATGGGTATGGTTTTGAAAGATATTGGATCATGCCTTTTATTTCAAATTACAAAAGTAAATATTTTAGACTAAGCGTGAGAATGATCTTCATAATTCAAAAATATCCCTTTTTCGTTCATGATTTTATTCATTGCTATTGCGGTAAATTTAGATAATACTCCGTTTTCTATTGACCCAATATCCAGTTAAATATTGGATCAGTACCTGAAGTATATGACTGAAGTGTAATCGGAAAAAGTACATCTGGTATCAAAGTATTGTCATTTAATACTTCTTCATCAAGCGTTGTCTTCCGTTGACTTCTTGAGAATGTAATTTGCAAACATGAGCTTGGTAAGTACCTTGAATCTGTCCCGCCATAAAAACTGGGCTTGCCACCAGTAGGCTCGCCAAGTATAGTCGCATTGAGCAATCGCTTCAACTCCATCGCATGTATGACACCAGCCGAAAAAGTCCTTCTGCCTACAATAACATATACTTTGGTTTTTGCGGTATCTATCATTTGGGCCAATTTTTCTATCATGACCGAGCCTTGACTAGTTGTGCCGCCACCGTTTTTACTTAAATCAAAGACAAGTTTTTTAACTGGTTTGGTATTGATAGTTTGAAAAATTGTATCTCGGAATGTGCGAAAATAGGGTAGAAGTTTTACTTCCTTATTATCGTTAGATTTTTTATCTGTTTTGGGATGATAAGTACAATATTCATTTACGTCTTTATACAAAGAGTCCTGAATGGCCTTCACTTGTTGATCTTCTCTTCCTGTACATTTGTTGTAAATCACAAAATATAAACTGTCTTTTGGAAAATATTTTTGACTGAAAATCTCGTTTGTTTTTGGCCTTTTATTTTTTCGCCCACTAAATCTCATATAGGAAATTTCGTCAGTTTCAATATCATCTTTATGAATAGCTTTCACAACTTTTTCTTTTGGAATGCCATAATAATCTTCGAGTTGAAGTTTTACTTTTTCGCTCTTGACAAAACCAAAATATTTTAACAAATCATAATTAGTCAGATAGTTTGGAATATTTGATTTGTGCCAAGAATCATTTTCAGCTACATATAATGTCCTTAAGCTGTCAATAATATTGTTTATCGGATGGCCATCAATGCTTATAAGTTTATGTGCTATCAGAGATTCGTCATTATCTACCACACCAGCTACAAAAATACCTTCTTCGTAAACATACAAAATAATAGGTAGATATGTGTTCGATAGTTTAGAAATGAACTTGGATGAAGTATGCGAATCTCCCAATTTTGCCAATAATTGCTGGATTTTTATAAACATGGTTTCATCTGAAAGATGTCCAGCTTGCTTTTTTAGATTTTCTATATCTTCATTATACAATGATTGTGGATATTGGAAAAACAAGTTGCTGTGCATAACGGGCAAATCATTTTTTAGATAATCAAGGTCCTTCACCCAATCAATCTTGTTAATATCTTGGGCAAGTGTAGTAGCTTGAAATAGCGCTATAACCATCGAAATACTTATAATTTTTGCAATAGCTAATGATATTTTCATTTTGATGCTGAATTTGGTTTGGTTCTAAATTTTTCTAAAATTTTGGTATCTCTAGTAAATCATTTACCTTTATGTCTTCTTTTTAATAGCAACAAAGTTAAAATAAATATGCACACTGACACTATTGATAACTTACAAATGATTGAAGAATCTGCCAAAACATTTGCGCAGCAACAAATCCTACCACATGTGATGGAATGGGACGAAGCACAATATTTTCCAGTGGAAACTATGCGTGCCTTAGGCCAATTGGGATTTATGGGTGTCTTGGTACCTGAAGAATATGGTGGATCAGGACTCGGATATCAGGAATATGTGAGTGTAATCGTAGAAATCGCGAAAGTGTGTGGATCTGTCGGACTAAGCCTTGCAGCGCATAATAGTCTTTGTACCGGACATATTTTGGCTTTTGGCAACGAAGAACAAAAACAAAAATACCTTCCTAAATTAGCTACAGCCGAATGGATAGGCGCGTGGGGACTAACCGAAGCAAATACAGGATCGGATGCAATGCGCATGAAATGTGTTGCGACACAAGATGGTGATTATTGGGTACTCAATGGATCAAAAAACTGGATCACACACGGTAAATCTGGTGATGTTGCCGTGGTATTGGCACGTACAGGTGAACTATTGGATAGTCGTGGTATTACAGCTTTTGTAGTGGAAAGAGGTACGCCAGGCTTTTCAGGTGGTAAAAAAGAAAATAAACTCGGTATGCGTGCTTCTGAAACGGCCGAAATGATTTTTGATAATTGTCGAGTACACAAATCACAAATCTTGGGCAAAGAAGGCGAAGGATTCATCCAATCAATGAAAATCCTAGATGGTGGACGTATCAGTATCGCTGCTTTATCCCTTGGTATCGCCAAAGGTGCTTACGAAGCATCAGTAAAATACGCAAAAGAACGCGAACAATTTGGCCAGCCTATAGCCAACTTCCAAGCTATTTCATTTAAACTGGCTGATATGGCCACCAAAATACAAGCGGCAGAGTTGCTCATCAGAAAATCAGCGCACCTAAAAAATACACACCAACCAGTAACCACGATCTCGGCTATGGCCAAATATTATGCATCTGAGATCTGCGTGCAAATAGCAACTGATGCCATCCAAATTTTCGGCGGATACGGATATACCAAGGATTTTCCTGTAGAGAAATACTTCCGTGATTCTAAGCTTTGTACGATTGGAGAGGGCACATCTGAAATTCAGAAATTGGTAATAAGTAGGAATATATTGAAGGAAGGGTAGTAGTTAATTTTTCAATACCATAAAATATTGTTTTTTACTTTTATTACTTTATGTAAATTCTCTGAATAATATACAATATTGCCATTCATTTCTTTGTTTAAATATTATTATTAAACTAAGAAATTATGCCAACACACTCAGTTACACTAATTACCGCCTTGTTTTCGCTAGTATATTTTTATATTCCAATAAAATATCACCATCACAAATGCAATCTTGTTTTACGGTCGAGTAGCATTTCTTTGGTTTCTACTCTGTCTGGATCTGGTATACAACAATCTACAGGGCAAACAGCAGCGCATTGTGGCTCTTCGTGAAATCCTGTACATTCCGTACATTTATCGGGAACAATAAAGTAATATTCGTCGCTTACTGGTTTTTGTTTGGCAGCAGCATCTACGATTTTACCATCTTCTAGGGTATAGTTTCCTTTAATATTTGTACCGTCTTTGATAGACCATTCAATTCCTCCTTCATAAATCGCATTATTCGGACATTCAGGCTCACAAGCTCCGCAATTTATACACTCGTCTGTAATGATAATTGCCATAATAACATCTTTTATTGAAGCCGCAAAGATAATACAATTTGTGTTTAATCCGTGGTTTTGGGCTTAAAACCTGATGTTAATGTATTTATAATACTTAATATTACATACGCAAGTACAAGGTATGATACTGATTCATATTTGAAAATAAAAATGCATATGACTCCTACAATTGCCATGATATATTGAAAAATATTATCCTTCCAGTTACTTGTCATTCCTTTGGTAGAAAACATTTTTAGATTGAAACTTACCATCATAGCACTCAAAAATAGGGGAGTAAGGAAGTAATTGGTTTTAGAGCTAAAAAAATCAATAAAACTCTGGCTTTCATTTTCTATTCCCATGATAACTCCTATATAAAATAAGGCATTTGCAGGTATCGGTAACCCTAGAAAATATGGTAATGAAGGTGTAATATTAAATTTGGCTAATCTGATAGTTCCTGCTATGACAATCATAGAGCAAGTAGCTATCGTGAAAAATTTGTTTTCAAAATCTGGTGAATACAAAGAATATAAATAAGCAGGTGCCACACCGAAACTTATGACATCCGCCAATGAGTCCATTTGTTTGCCGAATTCACTTTGCGCATTCAGTGCACGTGCAGCAAGTCCATCAAGGCTGTCAAAAATAAAACTTCCCAATAGTAGAATTGGGCTCCAATAAAAATCGCCGATCATGATGGCTGTAAATCCGCAAATTAAATTGCCCGAAGTTATTGCTGATGGTATATATTTGGTCACACTAGTACTTTTGTGCAAACATAATTAAATTTTTTATATTCTCAAAATAACACAATATTTGTGCTAGCTCAACAAAAGAGAGAAGCTCCATGGATGCTTAAATTGAGCATTTTTCTATTTAACATAATATTAATTATAGGTTAATAATATTGAATAAAAAAGCAGCCCATTAAATGAACTGCTTATTATATTTGATTCTATATTTGGTTCTATGTTTAAAATCCCATACCCATGCTGGAAGCCATTTTTTGGAATTCATCCATGGTCATCTTCTTAAATCCTTTTGTGTCCAAAACAAATTTGGATTCATCAACTTTATCAGTTAATTCTACAGCAGTCATTGTTAAGGAAAACTGTTCATTTTTCATGGTGTATTCTAATGGGAATCCTTCAAACTCCACAGATTGAAATCCTTGAATAATATTGGCTTTGGTAAGTACATCTGGTGCAACATATCCAGTTAATGTCATGCCTTGCATTTCAGGATTTGTAACCGTCATTTTATAACATTTATAGCCTAAGATTTCTTTTGTATCATTTTTGTCATACGTAACACTATTTTTCATAGCTATCTCTTTTTGTTGTTGCGTTTGAGCTTGATCCAAGGTAGATTCAACCCAAATTTTATTTCCCATGGCTTCAAAAAGCATATTCATCATATTATCTTTTTTAGAAACATGTGAAGTAATTTTGACCATACCGCCCATCATATCTGATGAAGACACATATTTATCTTCTGCAAATACCAAACTGGTTTGCGAACCACGAATTGCCTCTAATCCCATCTGCATTTGCGGATCTTCGGATGATACATTGGTAATCTCCATAGTTGCAGTACCTTTTGTCAAAGTTTTCTGGGCTACTAAGAACGACGCATTGCACATTAGAAATAAAACAATAACAGAAAAAATGTTTCTCATTTGCTTAAAAGTTAATTTTTGGATAATAAAATAAATTTATAAAACTAATATAATGGGATTCGCATAGGTTTAGTTTCAATTTTGGCAATAAATCGATGAAATTAATACATTTAACGATCAAAAGGTGCTTTTACTTGATTTTATTTTTAGGGATAATATCTTGTTTTGGAGAGAAAAAATCACCATAACCATGAAAAATGTCGCCTACTACCCTATTTTGTGAAGTATATAAGTCATCATCATTTGTGTAAATAAATACTCGATTCAATGCTCTAATTTCAGCTGGAGTATTTGCATTTATACCAGATGTTTCGTATCCATCATATGAAAAATACTTATGGATATGTGTCTTACCTTCAAGAGTTGTAATCGTTAATATACAACATGGAAGACTCTTTATTATCGAATCTCTTTCAGGAATAGCATCAATCAGCCCTTCTGTTCCCATACTTTCGAATTGATCAATAAACGCATTAACCCTTATTTCATTTATTGGATTGGTGGGTATTTTTATATTTTCAAGTACTGGTTTCAATTCAAATTTATCACCTTGCTTGGTAAAGACAAAAGAAGAAAAATTATCCTTAGGGTATTCAACTTTAATACTTTTTATAGTATTTCTAGGGAATTGATATATAAACTTATCTCTAAAATTCTTTGCTGGTTGCTCAAATCGTGATCTTAATCCGCCTTCCAAACCAGGCAAATACATGACATACGGCTGCGATGATCCTGCCATGACCATATGTGTACCTGCGCTTTTTTGCAAATCTGTCCCTATATGAAATATTTTTGTAGGTGTATCTTCATCTTCATACAAATCTACTTGTATGCCATTCTCCTTAATGCTTTCCATGATAGTTTTGGTATGTCCTGCTGGTGGCACATACAGCAATGTAACATTGGTTAGTACCTTTTCTACATTGACAAATACGCCTGGGTCCACAGGATATTTGCCATTCATTATCCAACCTTTACCTTTTCTTGTAAATACAATCGGCTGCATTTTTTTTTGTTGGATGACAATTTTCTTGATTTCATTAAGATCAGGTACAGCAAAACCACGATCTGCCGTTACCATGCCTTTATTATCATTTTCTCTTATGAGATAATAAGCTGCAGCTGACAAACCAATCAATAATAAAACAAGGATAATGATCCTTTTCATAAGCTAATCCATTTTAATTTTGAAATCTGGCATATTTTCTTTTTCTAAAATATTGATATAATATTCCGAATAAGATCAATATTACCACTGGTAGCAGTACATTGATCATCTGCCACTTAAATCGTTCTTCTCTTGTCTTTACTGAATCCAGCAATCTAAGCTTTATTTCTTTGGATCTGGCTTCTAAGATATTGCCTTCATCGAGCATGTATTCTATCGCATTCAAGATAAAATCCTTATTTCCTTTATAATATCTCCTCTCCCATTTATTGTAACCTATGTCTTCTGTGACGCCAGTTGTTGTATTAACAAGGTTTTTGGCAAAATCAGCATCCGAAACAACAATTTGTTTCCCTTTTTTGCCTTTTTCTATAAAATCAATCTTGATATTGTCCAAAACTGCCTGAAATTCTGGGGTAAGCCGATTTTTGAAAAATGATTCGAATTCGCCTTCAACTAATACAGACACTGGTCTTTTACCATCATTATATTTTTGCGGATCTGGAGCCACTTTGAGCATTTCGAAGGATAGACGCACTGGAGACAGCTGCGACCTTGAATAAACTGAACTGCTTAAAAGTACCGTTTTCTTTAAAGGAACACTAGTCTTTATGGTATCAATAGTGCTCGGAAAAAATAAATTTACTCTGTCAATATTCCGGGCCTGGCTCTGGTAGTGCAT
>CALFYH010000449.1 GCA_937952155.1 uncultured Saprospiraceae bacterium | reverse complement strand
CGATACATAAAAATGTTTCTTTGTTAATTTGAAGATATCCGTTAGATTTGACCCATTCAAAGCCTTTGCCATGTTAAATGATGTCATTATTTTTTTTGAAAACCTGAATTCACTAGACAAATTTATTTGGATCGTGACTTGCCTCACTATTTTTTGGGTTGCTGAAGGCATTTATCCATTGTTCAAATTTTCATATAATAAATGGAAGCATAGTAAGGTGAATTTCGTGCTCTTGGGTACGACTATGCTGATCAACGTCCTTTTTGGCATTGCAACAGCCGGTATTTTTGCTTGGTCAAAAACAAATGAATTTGGATTGTTTTATTTGGTGGACTTACCTGAGTGGGCAGAATTAATATTAGCAGTGATGATGTTGGATTTGATAGCGCAGTATTTAGTACACGTTTTGTTGCACAAGATCAAATTTATGTGGCGTTTTCATATGGTGCATCATAGCGATACAGCGGTGGATGTCACTACTGGTACGAGGCATCATCCTGGAGATTTCATAATCAGAGAGTTATTTGCCTTGATTGCAATTTTGATTTTTGGTATGCCTATTGCATTTTATCTGATTTATCGGATACTGACAGTGTTTTTCACTTATTTGACACATGCCAATATGGAATTACCAATTTGGATCGACAAGACTATAAGTGCCGTTTTTATTTCTCCCAATATGCATAAATTTCACCACCATTTTGTACGTCCTTGGACAGACACCAACTTTGGCAATATTTTTTCTATCTGGGATCGAGTGTTTGGAACCTTTGTGTATAGTGATCCGCACAAAATTCAATACGGGCTCGATGTCACTGACGCCGATAAATCTGATGAGCTCGAATATCAACTTAAGCTACCATTTAACAGAAATATCAAGACGGATTATTGACTACAGGCTCGCGTTTCTTTTTCCATCTTTTATGGGACCACAACCAGTTTTCAGGTTTTTGATGCAGGATTTTTTCTAATTTTGACATAAAAAGTCCGGTTATTTCTCCTTCTTGGGTTTCTTGATTTGGTTCGGCAAGCAATTCCAATTTTACTTCATAAAAACCACGTTTTACTCTATTTAATTCAATGTAATATACCGCTGCATTCAATTGACGAGCATACTTATCTACACCTGGTGGACAAGCAGTATCTTGCCCAAGAAATGTGACCCAATGTGCTTTGTCGGACCAAGTGCTTTGGTCACTCACAAACACATAAGTGGTAGCTTCGTCTGCGTATTTTTTAAATGCAGCTGAAGTCTCACCAATAGGAATAAGTGTCATACCATACCTTCCTCTTTTCATTTTTCCATACGCTTCTATATATGGATTGGAAAGTGGTTTGTAAAATCCCAAAACAGGTTTTTCAATCCAAAGCGGATATGTCATCGCGCCCCATTCCCAGTTGCCATAGTGTGCTGCAACATGGATAGAACTTTTGCCTTGCTTGTGCAATTGATTAGCTACTTCAGGATTTACAAAAATAAATCTCTTCCTATAATCTGTTTCTGACATCGTAAATCCCTTGATACTCTCTACTATAATGTCGGCAAGATTTTTATAGGAATTATGCATTATTTTTTGAATTTCTTTATCACTTTTATATGGAAAAGCCAATTTGAGCTGAGCGAGAACTACTTTTTTGCGATATCCAACTACTGTCTTCAATACCCAAGCAAGAAAATCTGCAATTTTATATAACAACCAAAAAGGAATAATTGAAAATATAAAAACAATAATTCGAAAAAATATATAACCTATGTATGCCATTTTACTTTTGTTTTATGAGTTTTTTTGTGACATAAGGATACGAATTGCCAATTGAAATTAGATACGATCCTGCACTTAGTGAACTTATATTTATCGGCTCATTTGGTACAGAAGTAGTTTTCATGACCATTTTGCCACTTATATCTCTAATTTCTACTTGTAAGAACTTGAAAGTGCCTTCACCTGAGATTTTGAAATAGTCTGATGTTGGATTTGGATATATATTTAAGTGGTTGGTTTTCGATGATGTTTCATTTGTTTGGGTTTTTATTTCTTCTACTTTAAAATCCCATACGCCTCGTCCATAGGTTGCAAATCTTGCGGTTTTGGTTTGTTTTACATATTCTACACTCCAGTAAGTTTGATTGGGTGTATGTTTGCCACTAAGCTGATACCACTTGTTTCGATCTGCGACATAAACATAAGGACCTGCTTCGGTAGCGGCAAAAATTAATGATTCGTCTTCGTTAGCTGCCAGATTGAATACCATGGTAGAAGGCAAACCTGACCCAAGTGCCTTGAATGTAATGCCGCCATCCAATGATTGGTACACGGGTTTGTATTGATAACCATTGCCTGAAAGATAAATGACATCTTTTTTTGTAGCGGATGGCAAAATACATGAGCCATAAAGGTAATGTGACTCTGATAGCATAGAAGCAGTTTTGATGAAAGTCTGTCCGCCATCTGTGGATTTATAGAATTGTCCGTTAGTCGTGGCGACGTACCATTTATTGGAATCAAACGGATCAATAGCCATAGCAGATATCTGACCTCCACTTATGCTGAAATCATAAGGTAATTCCGTTGCTTTTATTTCATTATTTTTATACTCCAATTGTAAAAGATACGATCCCTTGGATGAAGGTGTGACACTGCCACCAGCGGCGATTATTATATTTTTTGTTGGATCTGGCCCTGGCATGATAGGAGGAATCCAAACAGTTTCATTATCTGAATTTATTTCATATCCGGCAATAGGCCCACTTTGAGATTTTGGTGCGGAATAATAACCTATCGATCCTCCAGGATACACGGACCATAGGCTTTTACCATTACCTGTAAACTCAATGTGGCCATAATCTCCTGAAATATTTTGTTGGAGTTCTGAAGGGATTTCATCATCTATTAATCCACGTTGCTGACCTTGGTCTTGGGAGCCTGCAAAGATATAATATGGATCGGATGGATATGTGCGGACGTCATAATATTGCGAAACATTCAAACCTGTAATTCCTAAATTTGAAGTCGTTGCTCCATAATCATCGGTAAAATTTAAACCACCATGATTGCCTATTAAAACAAATGGTTTCCCACTTTTATCTTTAAATTCTCGCATATACATCATGTCTGCATGAAGTTTGTTGTAAATGTCATCATAATATTCCCACCAATTATTAATGCGTGACCAACCTACACCGCCATTTTCTGATCTGAATGCATCTACCTCACCAAAAAACATCTTCGACGGATCTGAAGGACACACATATAAACCCATGTCCCACGGGCTTTCAGGTAATGGTGCTACAAACGACCAAGATTGCCCACCATTTTTTGAAGTAAATATTTGATTTATATCATTATAGGCATAAAATACGATAGAATCATCAAGTTTTGCAGCTTGTAAATTGGCACGTCCATTTTCTCCAAAACCCAAAGGAGATGAAGGTACGCTCACTTGCAAAATTTTATTCGTAAAATCAAATTTGAAAATTTTTGATTCATCAGTACCTAGTTGCTCGATTAGAAAAATGTCATCTGATCCTTCGCAGTAGGTTAGCGCAATATTTCTAGTATCTGATGTAGAAAAAGTCTTGTATGACTTATACGTTACACCAAAATCAAAAGAAACATATAAATGAATACTTGCCCAATAATCTCTTTTTGCTAGAAAAAATATTGTACCATTTTTTGTCATTTGAGCGTGGTAAATTTGTCCTCCACTTGTAGCATCTACACCTGTAGAACTCACCCAAGTCTTACCATCATCATCAGAATAATGCGGTAGATTGGAAACTGCTGAAATTAGACGCAAACCATCTTGTGGCATTCTATAAGACTGCAATAAATCAGTAGAAAATCGCAATTTATCATGTACTAATGTCCAAGAAGTTTCATGTAAATTACCTTTAAAAATGGGGCCGCCACCACCAGTAGCATAAATATTATCTGTTTCGGGATCATAAGTCATGACCATGATATTGCCAGCATTATTTGATGAGCCTCTTTCAGACCATTTGCCATAAATAAATCCATCTGCAACATATTCATTTTCAGATCGTTCATCATACTTGTTTTTCAACCATTGCTGATAACTTTCCAATTGATTTTGAGCTTCTATATGACGCCATCCACTTTCTTTACCTCCATGCATCAATTCTATCCAGTTGAGTCGAGCTTCAAATGACTTGCCATCTTCACCATTTTTGTGGATAATGGTCTTCTCTGTTGGAGGTGGGTTTGTTGATTTTTGGTGACAACTGAATATGCATGGCAAAGTTATCAAGAGTAGGTGTAAAACAAATTTATTCATTTGGAGAGGCATTTTGAACGGCAAAAATAATCATTTCTGTTACTAAAGGTGAGTGTATAGTTGGAATATTAAAATTAATTAAAGCTACTTTTTTTATTACTCGAAGCCGTAAGCGCCATAAAACTTAAAAATAAAATATAAAATTGCATAAATTTGAAAATATCAAAATAATAAATTCATGTGAGCGACATTGAATGGTTGAGTAAGGAATATTATTTTGCACTTGCTATATTTTATCATGACACTAGTTTGTTTGGAGTATTCTTCAGAAAAATATTTTTGTTGATTAAATTTTTGTCGTTCAGAAATATGTTATACATTGCATCAATTTTTGCAATTTATTAACAATCAAGATACTCAACAGACACATCATATGGGGAATGTTTTACGCATTTTTGTTTTAACTTATTTAATTAATATTACCTTTTGTGATTTTATTGCAGGACAATCATTGATTAAAGGACATGTCGTGGATGCCACCTCTGGTGAGCCTTTAATTGGAGCAAGTGTCATCATAAAAGACGATCCTACCAAAGGTACAGTTACCGATTTTGATGGTGCTTTTGAGCTTAGGTCAGAAAGCTATCCTGTTGTTTTATTCGTTTCATACATAGGTTATTCTGGAATGGATTACAATGTAGCATCTGCCACTCAAAAGAATAAAATTTTATTGGCTGAAGAATCCGTGACAATAGATTTGGGTGTAGAAATCAAGGGTCAAAGAGTTTCTGACAAGCAAAAAGCTGCGCCACTTACTATAGAATCATTGGATGCTATCGCGATAAAACAAACTGCTTCTACTGATTTTTATAATGGCTTGGGATCACTAAAAGGTGTAGATCTTACTACAGCAAGTTTGGGTTTTACAGTGATCAATACTCGTGGTTTTAATAGTACAAGTCCTGTAAGATCTTTGCAGACTATTGACGGCGTGGACAATCAATCGCCAGGATTGAACTTTTCATTGGGTAACTTTCTAGGAGCATCTGAGCTCGATATTCAGAAAGTAGATTTGGTAGTTGGTGCGAGTTCTGCATTTTATGGTCCGAATGCCTTCAATGGTGTCATAGCAATGGAGACCAAAAATCCGTTTTTTAATAAGGGACTTTCTGCAAGTGTAAAAGTAGGAGAGAGAAGCCTTGTCGAAACAGGATTCAGATTTGCTGATGTGATAAATGGTAAATCTGGTAAACCAGTAATAGGGTACAAGTTGAATTTTTCATATTTAAGGGCCAATGACTGGGTAGCAGATAATTATAATCCAGTCAATGACTCACTTACTAATAATATCTTTTTGTCAAAAGACAACCCAGGAGGATTTAATGCAGTAAACATTTATGGTGATGAATATAATATTGTGAATAATGGAACTGACTTTAATTCATCTTCTGGGATAAATGTTTTTTTCCGGAAAGGATATAAAGAAGAAGACCTTGTAGATTATAATACCAAAAACATAAAAGCTGGCGCTGCGATACATATAAGAACAAAACCTTCCAAAGATTTTGATTCACCAGAATTGATTATTGGTTCTAATTTTGGGTATGGTACTACGGTTTATCAAGGTGATAATAGATTCAGCTTAAGAGGTATTCAGTTTTTCCAGCACAAAATTGAATATAAGAAAAGAGATAAGTTTTTTATTCGCGCCTATGCTACCCATGAAGATGCTGGAGACTCTTATGATCCTTATTTTACGGCACAAAAAATGATTGAAGCTAGTGGCGCAAATGATGCATGGCAAAGAGCTTATGAAGACTATTGGAGTCAAAATAAGGTGACCAATCAATTGATTGCTATGGGCATGAATAAGGATAATATGGTACAGTGGCAACGAGATAACAAAGATAAATTGGCAGAATTTCACAACCAAGCCCAAGCATATGCCAGCTCAAAAAACAGATTATTCAAAATTGAAGACTTTTATCAACCAGGTACTGCAAGATTTGATTCGCTCTTTGATGCAATTACATCTAGAAAAAATAACAGTGTAGAAAATGGTACGCGATTTTTTGATAGGTCAGCATTATTTCATGTACACGGAGAGTATAAATTTAACTCAAACTTTTTTAAAGAGTTGACAATAGGCGCAAACGCTAGAATGTACAGACCAAATACCGCTGGAACTATCTTCAGAGATGAGACAAATCGCATTACAAATAATGAATTTGGTATCTATGGCGGTGCTAGCAAACAATTTGGGGATTTTACCTTATCAGCAGCATCTAGATTAGATAAAAACCAGAATTTCGACTATTTATTTTCGCCAGCTGGGTCTATAGTGTGGAAGCCTTCAGATAATAATTATCTCAGGGCATCTTTTTCATCAGCCATTAGAAATCCTACGCTCTCTGACCAATATTTAGATCTTGAAGTAGGGCCTGCCAGATTACTAGGAAATCTAAATGGTTTTGATAGCCTTATTATTTTAGATAATTTTATTGATTTTAGAAAAGATCCAGTCAATACGCAATTAGTTGATAAGTATATTGCGCCTATAAAACCTGAAAAAGTTAGAACATTTGAGGTAGGATATAGGACAACACTTTTTGAAAAACTATTTGTGGACGCTAGTTATTATTACAATGTTTACACAGATTTTATTGGTTATCAGATTGGTGTAAAATTGCCAACTGTCAGAGTGGAATTGTTCCCAGGTTTTTATGACACAATTAGACAATTTACCAATATTCAAGCTTATCGTATCGCCGCAAATTCCGACCAAACTGTTAATTCACAAGGATTTGCAGTAGGTTTAAATTATTATTATGGTAAATACTATGCTTTGAACGGAAATTATAGCTATAATAACCTTATTACAAATGTAAATGATGATATCGTACCTGCATTCAATACACCAAAAAATAAGTATAATATTGGTGTATCAGGTAGAGATATTCCTATAGGCACAGGTAAAAATACCTTAGGCTTTAACGTCAATTATAAATGGATTGAGGGATTCATATTTGAAGGTTCACCGCAATTTACTGGCTTGGTACCTAGTTATAATCTGGTAGATGCCCAAGTAAATTACACGTTACCAAAACAAAATCTTACATTTAAACTCGGGGCTTCCAATATTTTAAACAATAAACAGTTTCAAACATATGGTGGCCCTAGAATAGGACGTATGGCATATTTTTCCATTACATATGATTTTAAATCAAAAATTTAATTATTAACTTTAAATCTTTTTCACATGCGAATTTTTACTAAGTTATTTATTCTTATTTTTTTACTTGCCATAGGCAACATGGTAAATGCCCAAACAGGGAGATACACCAGTGAAGTATTTTCAAAAGTAAACGTTTCAACACAAATACCTTTGCAAAGTAACTTTACTGTAATGCCTTGGGTTGGTGGATTGTTAGGTGGTATGCCTGGTGGTGGTTCTACTAGACAACCATTGAGAGCACAATTTTATTCACCTGATGGAGATACTGAAACCAAGAGACCACTTGTAATTTATCTACACACAGGAAATTTCATTCCTTTTTCTTTTAACGGTTCATGCGGAGGAACTGTTGGAGATTCAACAAATGTTGAAATAGCCACCAGACTTGCAAAAATGGGTTATGTTGTAGCAGTTGTAGAATACCGCCAAGGTTGGTTGCCTACAATAGAGCAAGAATTATTAAAAAGATACACTTTGATTCAGGCAGCCTACAGAGGTGTTCAAGATGTAAACACTTATGTTAGGTACTTTAGAATGAGTGTGGACAAATTAGGAAACCCACATGGTATTGATCCTGATAAGATCACAGTTTGGGGCCAAGGTACAGGTGGTTATATATCATTGGCATCTGGATACTTGAATCAATACAGTGAAATTATTAATACACCTGGTGGTAAATGGATTTTACCTGTACAAGGAGTAGGTAATGTTCCGATGATTATAGAATCACAAAATGGAACGATTGATGCAGATGGCCCTACAACATTGTCTAGTGCAGCTTATGTTCCTACTGCTGTTTTGGGATTCAAAAATGCAGATACATTATGTGTTTCTAATCACGTTGGCTATTCATCCGAGTATGCACTTACTGTAAACATGGGTGGAGCAATGGGTGACTCTTCATGGATAAATAGAGGTGAAACACCATTGATTTCATTTCACGTAACCAGCGATGCATTTGCACCTTGTAAGACAGGTATTCTTAGAGTTCCTACAGCAAGAGGACCTGAGCCAGTAGTAGAAGTTTCTGGATCTTGTGATGTTGCGGCTATCATGGATAGAGTAGGAAATAATGATGTTTTCAAAACAATTCCAACTGGTAAAGACCCTTTTAATGCTAGCAACAAAAGCGGCTATTTAGGATTTTATCAATTTGATAACACACCAGCAGATTCAGGCTCACCATGGGAATGGACATTTGCATCTCAACCTAAACCAAATCAACAACCTACAGATTGCAACACAGATGCCGTTTCAGCTCGTAAATATATTGACACTATCGTTGGATATTTTGCTCCACGTGCTTGTGTAGCTTTAGGTCTAGATTGTTGGAAAGTAGGTACACAAGATCTTACAGACACAAAAGTAAATCTTAAAATGTCACCAAATCCAGCAACTACAGAGTTGCAAATATCTGTTGATTCTGATAAGCCGGTTAAGTCTTACATTATTTATGACATCACTGGTAGAACAGTTAGAAGCACTGTAGATGTAAATAGCAGTAGCTTTGTGGTCAATAGGCAGACCTTACAAAATGGATTGTATATTATTAAATTGCAATTCGAATCAGGAATTTTAAGCAAAAAAGTCTTATTTGAATAAAGACAATTTCTAAGTAATAAAAAAGCCCATCAGATTTAATTTGATGGGCTTTTTTTATATATGATTTTGCAGATTTGTTTGTAAAAAATTATGGCTTTGCTTCTACAATCCAACCAAATTTATCAGTCACAGTTCTATTGCGAATGCCATTGATAGTGTCATAAGCCCACTTACTGATTTGACGTTTTGACATATCCAATTCAACTGTTGTATCTTTATATTTCAGGTGTGAGACAGGCGCTATGACAGCAGCAGTACCAGTACCAAAAATCTCAACGAGATCTCCAGATTGACCAGCTTCAATGATTTCGTCAATAGTTATCGGTCGCTCGGTTACTTTATATCCTTGATCTTTGAATAGTTCCAGCATGCTTTTACGTGTGATCCCATCCAAAATAGCACCATCAAGATTTGGTGTGATGATTTCATCTTTTACCACAAAAAAGATATTCATGGTACCGACTTCCTGTATGTATTTTTTATGTACGCCATCCAGCCACATCACTTGGTCAAAACCTTCTTTGCGGGCCATTGTAGATGGCAACAATGAAGCTGCATAATTTCCTGCTGTTTTGGCTTCACCTACACCACCTACTACAGCTCTAACGTATTTGTCCTGCGCTAAAAGTTTTACTGGATTGGTATAGTATGGTCCTACCGGCATCACGAAAATGATAAACTTGTAGGTGTCTGAAGCTTTAACACCTATAGTCTCATCCGTCGCATACATGAATGGCCGTATATATAAAGCTGATCCAGTTTGTGGTGGTATCCAAGCTTTCTCCATGTCAACCAAGGTATGAATCGCTTGTAAAAATAGATCTTCGGGCACTTCGGGCATACTCATTCTTTTGGCAGAATTGTTGAGACGTACGGCGTGCAATTCTGGACGAAATAATAATGCATGTCCTTCAGCATCTCTGGTTGCCTTCATACCTTCGAATATTGCCTGACCGTAATGCCAAGCCATATTGCCGGGATGTGTTGGAATAGGCGCTATTGGCCTAATTTCCAAATTTGTCCATGCCCCATTGATGTAATCAGCAACAAACATGTGGTCAGAAAAAGTCTTGCCGAAAGGTAGATTATTAAAATCCACTTTCGAAATCGAAGATTCCTGAACTCGTGTAACATTGAATTTGTAACTCATCAGATTTGTATTTTAAATATTAACAATTTGGTTTTGTCCTTTGAGTGCAAGATTTGGTGCAGAAAATTGCTAATTTTTACATCAAATTTGTCAGTCAGGTAAAATCTTCTTATTTTGCACCTACAAAAGTATGACTTATTTATTATTATTTTATTTTAGATAGAATAATTTTGTGAATAAAAAACAATATTTTATTATTTCACTATTTTAGAAATATAATTTTGGCACTTTCCCTTATAGATCAAGTCTTTCATATTCCTGAACTTAATCCCGAAACTTTTTCGATGATCGGAGCCGAAGAAGGAAAACTTCTGGTTATCGTAGATGAAGGTGCTTTTGGAACGGATGAAGAAACCATGCTAAACAACATGATTACCGCGATCAAGTTTGATCCAAAATCAGATATCTCAAAGCTGATTTTGAGGCGAGGGCAACCAATCATACTAAGTTATTTTCAGAGAGACTTCAAAAATATTTTAGTTTTTGGCATCACACCGGATCAATTAGGACTAAACATTGAGTTTAAATCGTATGACATTTTGCATTTTGAAAAATATAGGATGTTGGTATGTGATTCAATTACAGAAATAAGAACCGTAGTTCAAAAGAAGCAATTGCTTTGGGCAAGACTACAAGAAATGTTTTTAAAATAATCACCCAATGAAGACACTTGTATTCGCTACATCAAATAAACATAAACTAACTGAACTTAAGGCAATTTTGCCTGATTTTGATATAAAAGGATTGTCAGATATTGGGATTATTGAAGAAATTCCTGAAACAGGATCTACATTGGAAGAAAATGCTTGGATAAAGGCAAAATATCTTTATGACTGTACAGGTCAGACATCGTTTTCTGAAGATACGGGACTCGAAGTAGATATTCTTGGTGGCCAACCAGGTGTTCATACCGCCAGGTACGCCGGTGAGCAAAGAAATCCACAAGACAATATGGCAAAACTGCTTCATGAATTAGTTGACAAATCAGACAGGTATGCGCAGTTTAGGACAGTCATTGCTATGGTAGATGATTCAGGTGTGCGGTATTTTGAAGGCTTGGTAAGAGGTAAGATTGCTTTGCAAAAATCAGGAATAGAAGGCTTTGGCTACGATCCTGTATTTATACCAGATGGCTACGATAGGACGTTCGCTGAGTTAAGTGGTGAAATCAAAAATCAAATAAGTCATCGTGCAAGAGCTGTGCAGAAATTGGTTGAGTTTTTAAATAATTGATCTCTACTTGTAATAAAGAAATTTGGATATATTCTTCACAAATACAAATCCAACATCACCAAACTGCCAAAAATCAAGCTAGCTATGCCATTAGTTGTGAAAAAGGCAAGATTTACCTTTGAAAGATCTTTGGGTGATACCAAGAAATGTTGATAAACAAGCAATCCCAAAAAAGTAGTAAGACCAAGTAGAGTAATCCAACTCACCTGTGGAAACGATTGGAACAATAGAAACGTCACAATTATCACCGCGCTAGCTGAAATCAAGTGAAAAATCTGTGATATCCTCAATGCCCCGTTTGTCCCAAACATTACAGGAATGGAATTGAGTTTATGTGCTTTGTCAAAATCCTGATCTTGTAATGCGTATATGATATCAAAACCAGCCACCCAAAACAAAACTGCTACACCTAATAATATAGGAAGTACATTAAAAATTCCGGTAACGGCAATATAAGCGCCTACGGGGGCTAAAGCCAATCCTAGCCCAAGTACTAAATGGCATAAAGGTGTAAATCTTTTGGTATATGAATAGCCCAATATTACTATAAGCGCCAATGGACTAAGGGCGAAACATAATGGATTTATAAAAAATGTAGTGGCGATAAATAAAGCTACATTTGCCACCACAAATCCTAAAGCAGCTTTTGAAGAAATCGTACCAGCAGGAATCTCTCTAATGACAGTCCTTGGATTTTTTGCATCAATGTCTCTATCTAGCCATCTATTGAAAGCCATAGCTGCGCTCCTAGCAAAAACCATACACAAGATCACCAAAATTAGAAGTTTGATATAGTCTGGAGGAGATGATGTAAGATATCCCAACGTAAATCCCATAAGTGCAAATGGCATTGCAAATATGGTGTGACTGAACTTGATAAGACTTAAATAATTTTTCAATGGTCGTACCGTTTGATAGGACAAAAAAAGGCTGCTCAGTAATGAACAGCCTCTTTTGTTTATTGGTTGTGCGCAAACCTAATTATTTTCCAGCTGGCGCTTCTTCTTTTTTGTCTATTTTACCTTTGATAGTAAGGTAAGTTTCTACAGGATCAGTATTAGCAGTAATTGTAACTCTCTTACTGTCTTCTTTGCCACCTACAGCACCTTTACCTTTAGAGTCAAAAACAACTTTGATCTCACCTGATTTACCAGGAGCAATTGCATCTTTTGGCCATTCAGGTACTGTACAACCACAGCTACCTTTAGCGTTACTGATGATTAATGGCTCATTACCTGTGTTTTTGAATTTAAAAACATGAGTTACTTTATCTCCATCCATTACTTTTCCCCAGTCATAAGTTTCTTGATCAAACTTAAGAGTGGTTGTTGGGCCAGTTGGAACTGGAGTAGCTGGTGCTACAGCGGCAGTAGGATCAGTACCTGGTGTTACAGCTACAGGTGCATTAGGATCAGCAGCTGGTGCAGTTGCAGCCGCAGTGTCAGTTGTTGCAGCAGCATCACCTTCTGCCTTTTCTTTACATGATGTAAAAGCAAATACAGTAACAAGTGCTATCACTGCGAATAAATTAAACCTTTTCATTATACTTTACTTTTTAAGTTTGTTTAAAAAATGATTTTGATAAAAACATTGCAAAAATATAGCTATAAATGTAAACAACAAGAGTATTGATTTGTATATACCTTCGATTAACAAGTAATTAACACAAATATAATATGTTTAACTTTTGAATTTTGAAAGCAATAAAGGATTAAGCAAAGTCATACCTTTAATATAGATTTTAACCGTGTAAAAGACTAAGATGAAGAGCCTTGTTGTATGTTTTTTTTAAGTATATTTTCATGATTAGATGGCATTGCTCTTAATCATTTGTTAAACATATTTCAAAATAGGGTATATTTGCCACGTTGGACGTTTCATTTGTTTACCATAAATTTCGATTTTGTCATCGTCAGAACACAACGAAAAGGAAGATAGTAAATCTCAGCTACCATGGGGTAAATGGTTGAGGAGATTTTTAAGGGCATTTGTAGCATTATTAGTGCTATTTATAGTCTTGTTGCGTCTTCCTATTGTGCAAACCTACCTTACTTCAGAACTTACAAAATATATTTCGAAAGTTACCAATACCGAAGTGACTGCTGAAAGAATTGATATAAATCCATTTAGTGGGATAATTTTACAAAACTTCAACATTATCGAAAGTGAGCATGATACAATAATCCATGTTACCGCATTAAATATTTCACTTCAAAAAAATCTGTTTTTTCTGTTTACAAATGAGTTATCATTTAAGTACCTCGGTTTAAAAGGACTCATGTTGAATATTAAAACCGATGAAGGTGAGTCTGTATCTAATTTGAAACGATTTCTCAATAAATTGATCAAAAAATCAAGCAATAATAAAGAAGGGAGTCCATTAATTCTTGATGTTAAAGAAATCGATTTGTCAGACATACACATTCTGATCACCAATGATAATAAAGGTGTAATGAATGAAATTAAATTGGCTGGTGGGACGATTGATATCAACGTTATAGACCTTGATTGTATGGTTTTTGATATTAATGAAATCGTTTTTGATAGGCCAACATATTATAATCGAATATTCAAGTATGATTGCACTTCTACAGATGAACTTGCAATCCCAACAATTGACCAAAAGCAAGATATTGTTGCTTTGCCAGAATTTACAGTTAAAGAATTAATTGTAAAAGATGGTTACTTTAGTAAATCAAATGAATTATTGGTCACTGAAGCCAAATACAAAGAATACCTTGACTACAATAACTTTTATTTTGACAAAATAAATCTATATTTGCGAGAAGGAAGTTTTAAAAATGGAACAGAATTTTTTGGTAAATTAGAAACGCTCAATGCGACTGACAATACTGGCTTTACAATATCAAATATCAGTGCAGACACTATTCAGGTCAATTCAAATGCAGCAGAGTTAAAATCATTCAGTATTGAAATCGGAAAAACGGTCATTAAGGATAATTTGAAATTTAGTTATGCTGATTTTTCTGCATTCAAAGATTTCACGCGCAATGTTGTAATTAATGCCACCCTGAAGAATACTGTAGTCTATGTAGAAGATCTTGTCCATTTTGTAAAAAGTCTAAGCGCTGTTGGATTTGTAAAAAATAATATCCACGAGACCATTTATCTCAATGGTAAATATTTTGGTAAAATCAATAATATCGGTGGAAGAGAAGTAGATATTAAATTTGGTGATAAGTTGAGGTTGGCAGGCTCATTCAATACACGGGAATTGCTGGATGCAGATAATACGGTACTCAATATCAAGCTTGACCGATTTAATACAAGCATGCGAAAAATAAAGATGATCTTACCATCATTCAATCCTCCAGCCAATTTTAATAAGCTTGGATCTATAAACTTTACTGGTAGATTTGATGGATATTTAGAAGATTTTGTTGCATACGGAAAGTTGCAATCTGACCTTGGAGTGGCAGAGATGGACATGCGGCTTGACATCACAGAAGGAAGTAATAATGCCAATTATTCAGGAACACTAAATTTATATAATTTTAATTTAGGTAAATGGAGTGACAATAATGACTTTGGTCTGGTAAATTTCAAATCTCAGGTCGCCGAAGGTCGAGGATTGACTCTCAATACTGTAAAAGCAGACCTTGATGCAACGATAAAATCACTTTATTTTAAAAATTATCAATATAAAGACCTCATACTTGATGGAGAAATTGACAAAAATGCCTTCAAAGGTTTCTTTAAAGTTGATGACCCGAATTTGAATTTGTTCTTTGACGGTACTTTTGAGTATATCAACAAGCAGACCTTTCTAAATTTTAAATCAAAGATTACCCAAATCGATCTCAAAGCTCTCAATCTATCATCATCACCTATGGCATTTAAGGCTGATATGGATATCAATCTTTCTGGTACAAATATTAATGATTTTACTGGTGATGTAAACATTCAAAACCTGAATATGCTAGTTAAAGATTCTACTTATAGAATGGATAGTATTGGCATTATTTCAAAGATGTTGGTTACAGGAGAGAAAGAAATTCGCGTAGCAAGTGACTTGGGAAATATCGTTTTAAAAGGCAATTATGACCTTCCGAATTTGGTCAGATCTATCAAAAAAGTTATATATACCAATAATCCACAAGTTACTAAGTCTTGGGAAGCAGATGTATCGAAGTTTATTGGCGAACAAAAGTTTGATTTTAATATCAACTTGGTTAAAAGTAGCAACTTTTTGTCACTTGCAGGATTGCACCAAAGTTTCTTTAGAAGTTTAAGTATAAAAGGTAAACTTGACACTTATAAAAATGAATTTTCAGTTGCATCAGATTTGCCGTTTTTAAGAATTAAGAATGATTCGTTGTTAAATCTTCAATTAGTTGCTACATCCGATAAAAAATCAGGTCACATCACCTTGCATATTGATTCGACATATGCGCTCAATCGCCAGTTCAATCCAATATTTTTACAGACTAGTATAATATCAGACACTGTAAATTTTGAGTTTACAACCGAAAAGCTTGTTGATTCTTTAGAAAACTTCGATATCAGAGGACGTCTGATCCCACATGAAAAAGGATATCACCTTACATTGGCTGAAAATCTTCTAGTCATGTTGGGCACCAAGTGGAATATAAATCCCAAAAACAATATAATCTTTGGTACTAATTACCTCAATTTTGAGAATATGGTGCTTTCTGATGGATATAGATCAGTAGAGTTTAATGATGTTAATAATAATAAAGGATTGAGCCTTGACATTGAGAATTTTGATCTTGATTTGCTTAATGGCATTATTAAATATGACAAAATGAATTTCGGTGGAATTACCAATATTTCTGCCAAAGTCAAAGACGTATTTTCGCAAGAGAAAGAAGTTTCTGGATATATAAATATTCCTGAATTTACAATAAATAATGATAAATATGGTGCTGTATTCATTGATCTTACAAAAAAATTCAAAGCTCCATATAAAGCAAATATTTCTATAGGCGATTTTTTAGCGGTGAACGGAAGTTATGATCCCGACAATAAAGTCATTGATTCCCGTATCAAATTGCGTGAGGCTCCAATGGAAATCATTGAATATTTGCTCAAAGATGGGATCAAAGATACTAAAGGGTTTATAAATGCAGATATTACTTTCGGCGGCAAAACAAGCGATTTGGTTATTGATGGAACAGGAACCATTAATAGAGGTAAAACTACCATTAAATATACAGGCGCTACTTACTTTTTCGATAATCAAAAACTGAAATTGACCAATAAAGAAATAAATCTAGATGGTGACATTATTACCGATATACATGGCAATAAAGGTACTATTCGTGGTGGTTTAACTCATGACCTATTTGCAAATTTTGGTGTCAACGCTGTCTTGACAGGCAATAATATAGTAGGACTTAATACTACTAAAGCAGACAATCCTGATTATTATGGTTATGGCATTGGCCAACTTACTGCCGAGTTTAATGGTTCCTTTGACAATGTCGATATGAAAATTACCGCAGTAACTGGGACAGGCACTAAGTTATTTATTCCTGTCAATAATAGTCAGACATCGATAGATCAGAGTTTTATCAGATTTATCAGCAAAAAGGAGAATAAGCCCCAAATTGTAAAAAATTATAGTGTAGGTGGTATTGATATCGAAATGACAATGATTATTACACCTGATGCTGAAGTAAGTTTGATTTTTGACGAAAATAAGGGTGATATCATAAAGGGTAGGGGAAGAGGTAATCTCAAAATTAATATAACTCGTCGTGGGGATTTTGAGATTTTTGGTGATTATGAAATCGAAACAGGTCAGTATCTCTTTACTGCACCGCTTGTACCTGTAGCCAAGCCTTTTATTGTAGATCGTGGTGGACGCATTGTTTGGACTGGAGATCCAGTAAATGCAACCTTGGATATCACTACAAAATATAGTACGCGTACTTCAATTGAACCATTTATTTCTGAATATATTCAAACAGGTACTAGTTCTGTTCAGTCAAATACGGAAGTAGATGTTATTCTGAAATTGGGCGGAAGTCTTTATAAACCTGAAATAAAGCTAGGCCTTGCTTTTCCTAATTTAACAGGAGACTATGCCAATTTTGCTGATAGCAAGCTGCGCATTTTACAGGGAAATGATCAGGAATTGAATGGTCAAGTCTTAGGATTGATTGTCTTCAATTCGTTTATTCAGTCCAATAGAGCAGCTGATATTTTTGGAGCGTCAGGCATACAGTCTGCCAGCATTAATACATTGAGTGAGTTTTTATCTAGTCAATTGTCAATGTATATCACCAATGTATTAAATTCCGTAGTCGGTGAAGGTAGTTTTATATCTGGTATCGACTTTGATGTCAATGTTCGAAATAATACATTTGGTCTTGCACCTTCGGGAATAATTCCTGACGAAATAGCGGTTAGAAATATTGTAAATTTCAAGAATGACCGCTTGTCATTGGACATTGGTGGAAATTATGTATTTCAATTTCAAGGTACTACGATAAATCAAGTTTTGCCTGATTTCGCACTTGAATTTAAACTCACAGATGACCGCAAGCTTAAAGTTAGACTGTATGGCAAATACGATATTGATGTTTCTACCTATGGTCTTAGAGAAAAATATGGTCTTGGAGTTGCCTATAGAACTGAGTTTGGCTCAATGGTAGATTTTGAGAAAAAAATAAAGGAAGCTGCGGAAAAAACAATTAATAAGTAAGGAATTTTATTAATATGTAATGATCTTATAATCAGTCTAATGTTTTGCCTTACTCCTGTTAACAAAACATTGTGAGATTTTTGAAGTATTATGAAGTAATTTTATGTGACTTTTGTTACGTTTTAAGTCAAAAAAAATATTCTGTTTTATATATGGACAGATATTATTTTTTAATCAAATAAACTCTTTAAAAATGTCAATCAACTTATTAGACTTAGTGAAAGATCAGGTTACAGGTCAACTTGCAAAACAAGCTAGCAGTTTCCTAGGAGAATCTGAGTCTTCAATTACTTCAGCTTTAGGTGGAATCATGCCTGCATTATTAGGATCAGTAATCCAAAAATCTTCAACACCAACTGGTGCAACTGGGATTATGGATATGATCGGGAAGTTAGATTTAGATAATCTTGGTAATATCGCTGGTTTATTCGGTGGCGGAGCAAGCAGTGTAAATGGTCTTTTGAATTCAGGTGGCGGCATTGTAGATGCATTATTGGGAAATAAGTCAAATGGAATCATAGATGTAATTTCAAGTCTTAGCGGGTTGAAAAGCGGATCATCTTCTTCATTACTAAAACTTGCAGCTCCTTTCTTGATGGGTATCATCGGAAAACAAATTAAAGGTAAAGGACTTTCTTTCTTTACTGATTTGATCATGGGACAAAAAAGCCATGTAGCAGCAGCTCTTCCAGCAGGATTGAGTTCTGTAATGAATTTTGCTGACTTCGGAGGTGCGCCAAAAGTTAATGCAAACATCAACACATCTACTAGTTCTACTGGTGGTGGAAATAACTGGATGAAATGGTTATTACCTTTGCTTCTTGCAGCAGCAGTACTTTATTGGTTATCAACAAAAGGATGTGGTAACAAAGCAGTTGAAGCTACTACAGATGCAATCGAAGCAGTAGATTCTACAGCAATCAAAGCAGTAGATGCAGCAGGTGCAGCAGCTGACTCTTTGGGTGCAGCTATGGACAAATTGTTCTCTTACAAACTTTCATCTGGTTTTGAATTAGTTGGAGCTACGAAAGATGGTATCGAAAGCAAATTGGTTACTGCAATCGAAGCTGCTGGTCCAGTTTTAGATAAAAATGACCCTGCAGCATGGTTCAATTTCGACAGACTTCTTTTTGACACTGGTAAAGCAACTTTACAGCCATCAAGCCAAGAACAATTAAAGAATATTGCTGAAATTCTTAAGGCTTTCCCTAAGGTTAAACTTAAAGTTGGTGGATATACAGACAATGTTGGAGATCCTAAGTCAAACCTTAAACTATCAACTGACCGTGCATTTAATGTAGTGGCTGAGTTGGAAAAATTAGGAGTTGAAAAAGGAAGATTAGCACCTGAAGGTTATGGTGATAAATTCCCTGTAGGAGACAACAATACTGAAGAAGGTCGTCAGCAAAACAGAAGAATCTCTGTTAGAGTTACTGAAAAGTAATTGACAACCTAGACTAGGTTAATAGATTTTAGATAAAGTAACTTCCTTTAGTTACAAAATATTTCAAACCCGACGGATGTTCATCTTGTCGGGTTTGTTTTTTTTTACGGACTTTTTAAGTGATTTTAGGAAAGTGAAGGTTTAAATGATATCAGCGATATTTACTTCACCACCGAATACAACTCTACCGTTTTCATTCTTTGTTAGATAACCACAAGCTACATCCAGATCATGCTCAAAGAATAAGAAATGTTTGCCGTCAGTGGCCACATCATGTAGAGCTTTCTTTTCTCTCATGGTCTCTAATGGTCTTAGATCATAAGCCATTACATAGGGCATTTGTATGTGATGATGCGAAGGAATTAAATCCGCACAATAAATAAGTGTATTGCCTGAAGGAAGCGATATGTAAGGTAACATCATAGCTTCTGTGTGGCCGTATACAAAACTCAGGCTGATATTGTCTGAAAATTTTATTCCTTCTTGAATATCGATCATTTGCAATATACCTTGTTCACGCATTGGTACAAAATTTTCTTTCAAAAAGGAAGCAGCTTCTCTTGCATTTGGATTTAGTGCCCAGTTATAATGCACTTCATTGGACCAATAAGTGGCATTTGGAAATACTGGAACGATAGCGCCTTTTGCATCACGTTTTAGCGCACCTCCAACATGGTCAAAATGAAAATGTGTCAAAAACACATCCGTAATATCTTCTGTAGTTAACCCGATTTGAGCCAACGATTGAGTAAAATCAATATCGTCATGTGGATAAAAATGGGATCGAAACCGGTCATCTTGCTTTGTGCCTACACCAGTGTCGATCAATATTTTTCGGTTTCCGTCTTCTGCCAACAAACAGCGCATCTGCCAAGTACACAAATTATCATCATCAGCTGGATGCATTTTTTGCCACATTCTTTTGGGTACTACACCAAACATCGCACCGCCATCCAATTTAAATTTTCCTGTTTCTAATATATGTAACTTCATGTGTTCAATATTTTAAAATCCTATTTTCTTTTTATCCATTTCTTGAACAGATCTCGACAAATGAATCATTTTCAATGCAGTGTTGGCAGCTTCTACTCCTTTGTTGCCGTATTTTCCACCTGCACGATCCAGTGCCTGTTGTTGGTCATTTGGTGTCAATACGCCAAAGATAATAGGTTTTCCAGAACTTACACTCAATGCCATGATACCAGTTGCAACAGCATTGCTGATATATTCGTCGTGTTTGGTCTCGCCTTTGATCACACAGCCAATACAGATAACAGCATCCATTTTTTGATTTGACAATAGGATTTTTGCGCCTAAAGGCAATTCAAATGCACCAGGTACATCAACTACTATCAAATCATCTGTATTGAGACCATGATTTATAAGTGTTTCTATGCACGCATCACGCATGGCAAAAGTTATTTCTTGATTCCATGTAGCGACTACGATGCCTACTTTTGCTTTTTGCAAATGTGGGATTGTGTCACTTGGACTTTGGGAAAGATTATGATGGCTGCTTGACATATGGTTAGTATTTATAAAAAAAGGCAGAATTTTAACAAAATTCTGCCTTTTTAGTTTTTTAGTTGATAAATTAGTAAAACAGAATTTTCATCTACAAATAGCTTAAAAATTTATGAATACTAACTAATTCAAAAATCATTCGAAATACTATATTTCTTATTTAAATCTCGATAAAAACTTTTCAGCATCTTTGAATTCGTTAGAATCAGGATACTTGTTTTTAATGATCTCTAATTGCTCAGTGGCTTCTTTAGTTTTGCCATCAGCATAGTACATCATTGCAACTTTATGCAGATAATAAGGTGTAAGCATGTCATTTTCTGCTTTTGCTGCTTTTTGATAAAAGTCCATCGCCTTTGCTTTGTCTCCAAGTTCTGCATTCGCATCACCCAAAGCACCATTTTTCATGATAGCAGTGACATCATCATTGGCAGAGTAATCATCAAGATACTGGATGGCTTCTTCATACTTACCCAAATTAAGATAAGAAATTCCTGCATAATATTGCGCAAGATTTGCTGCCTTTGTACCACTGAAATTGTCGATAATACCTAGAAATCCATCAAATCCACCACCTGGATTTTCTAATGCAAGTGCAAATGAATCTTTTGCAAATTGTTCTTCTGCCTTATACATTGCATTTACAGCTTCTTTTTCTCGTGGTCCCATGTATAGGTGTTTGTAGCCATAATACAATGCCGCTAGAATTGCCAATCCCATCAATACGTATGAAATGGTCTTTTGATTTTGTTCAAAAAAGTTTCCTGCTGATACCTGACTGCCTTTGACTTCTACTACGTCAATTATTTCATCTGCTTCAGAGGCTTTGTTGCCCTTTCGTTGTGCCATAATTCTGATTTTTAAAAAAAATTTGCGCAAAAATAGCAATTTCATTTTAAATATTAAGTTATTTAATCATTTTATTCTTTTACGGTATACCTGTTGTCAAACCAAATTTAGGATATTTTTAATGTTTACTCACACTCTTCTTTATTGATTTGACGTTAATTATTTGTAATAAAACCATTTATATATAATGTAATAATATATGTGATATTTAATTAATACCCATAAATGAGGTAACTATTACCTACATCATCAAACAAATGTAAATAAAATTTTCAACATGGCCTTGTAAATCCTATTTTTAGGCTATTAATTATTGCAAAACCAACTTTGATACAACAAATCACAAAATACCTTGTTCTTTCGTGGTAAATGTTCGGGTTTTAGGAATATTATACTAATTTTGTGCTAATTATATAAAATTTGTAGTTCAATTTATCGTATGTCACGTGAAATTAAAATTGGAATTCTAACTTTTTTGGTATTGGTCACTATGATTTGGGGATATACCTTTCTGAAAGGTAGAAATATTCTTACTGCATCAAATGAATTGAAAACAACTTACAGAGATGTGACAGATTTGAATGTTTCATCACCGGTACTGGTTAATGGGTACAAAATTGGTACAGTAACAAAAATAAAACTCAATCCCAGCAATGTAAAATTGATGGATGTTTATTATCTTATAGATAGCGAATATAAAATACCAAAAAACGCGATTGCTAAACAGAAAAGTCTTGGATTTGTCAATGGGAAAGGGATTTTTCTAGAGTTTGAAAAAGAATGTAATGGATCTGATTGCGCTGTAAATGGTGATGAACTTAAAGGAGAAACCGTAGGTCTCTTAGGAGCTATGTTGGGTGAAGGTGAAGTCGAGAATTATAGCAGCCAAATGACCAAATCAGCTCGCGAAATTATAAGTAATATAGGTAAAGAAGGTGAGCCTGGCGCAATAAATGAGACCATTCGACAGCTCGAAATCATATCGAAAAACTTAGCGGCAATCACTGGAACTACTAACCAATTAATGGCCCAATCTTCTTCCAATCTTAAAAAGACCATTGATAATTTGGCTACTATCTCATCAGCACTGGCTAAAAGCAACCAAAAAATCGAAAACGTCATGGCGAATGTGGATAAAATCACGAGTGATATTGCTAAGTCAAATATTCAAAATACAATAGGCAAAACAAATGAAACTTTGGATGCATCCAAAATTGCAATCACAGAGATGAAAACCACCTTGGCAAGTGCTAGTACTTCCATGAAAGATTTAAGCCGACTTTTAAATAAAATTGAGAAAGGCGATGGCACCTTATCCAAACTAATGAATGATAAAAAACTATACACTAATATCGAGATGACAACAAAAAATCTTAACTTATTATTACAAGATTTGCGACTAAATCCCAAAAGATACGCCCATTTTTCAGTTTTCGGTAAGAAACAGAAGGAGTTTATCTTGCCAGATAATGATCCAGCAAATATTGAAGAGTAAATATTAAATTTAATTATTAATTAAAAATCAAAAATTCATATGTATTCAATAGTTAAAACCACTCATTCATATTTTGCATGGGCTGTACTAATCTTGCTAGTCATTAGCGCCATATACGCAGCGCTTACATTTTTTGGTAATAAGTCCTGGAAATTGAGTGAATTCAAACTCGCCTTCTTTACATTTGTATCTTGCCATATACAACTCTTACTAGGTTTGGTATTGTATTTTACTTCACCTTACGGAATGAGTAATTTGTCAGGAGAAACGATGAAGGATTCTTTCTCTAGGTTATTGGCAGTAGAGCATCCATTCGTTAATATCTTGGGTATTGTAATGATTACTTTAGGTTATATCAAGGCCAAAAAGCTTTTGGATACTGCAAATGCACCTAAGACCATTTTTATTTATTATGGTATTGGATTATTATTGTTTTTATCGAGAATTCCATGGAGTAATTGGCTGTAATCAATTAAGATTGTAAAATGTCTAAAATAAAAAAGTCCGACGATTTTTTGGGGTCGGACTTAATTCAACTATAACAGCACTATGAGAAAGTAAAACTTCCGCTACAAAGGTATAATTTTATTTTTATATGATGTATCTTTTATTAAGAAAAATATAAATTTTAATTACGTATTTAATTCTAAATCCAAAATTAACATCACTAGCAGCGCATCGTTTTGTAAAGGTGATGGACTATTTCAGTAAAAAAAGAAAGATGATTTCACATTTTGATGAGAAACCTATACTTTTGTCCACATTATTAAAATCCTGAGATAGAATCGTTTTGGTAAAAAAAACTGTGACATCCGTAGATGAGATGAGCAAAGTCACGCCGCTCATGGCTCAGTACTTCAAATTGAAGGCCAAGCATCCTGATGCCATTTTGTTGTATCGTGTTGGAGATTTTTATGAGACATTTGCAGAAGATGCTATTAAAGTTGCAGAAATATTGGGCATCATCCTCACCAAAAGAAATAATGGTGGCAATGACATCGAACTTGCAGGATTTCCTTACCATTCATTGGATGTCTATCTTCCTAGACTTGTTCGTGCTGGACATCGTGTTGCTATTTGTGAGCAATTAGAAAAGCCAAGTAAAGAAAAGAAGATCGTTGATCGTGGTGTTACAGACGTTGTTACACCTGGTGTCACTATCGATGATACAATCCTTGATCGTAAATCCAATAATTATCTTGCTTCTGTTCATTTCACACCTAAAAATGAATATGGTGTCGCTTTTCTCGATATTTCTACTGGAGAATTTGTGGTATCTGAAGGCAATGCTGCCACTATTGAGAAGTTGATTGATGGATTTGCGCCATCTGAAATTATATATTCCAAGGCATATACGAAGGATTATCAACGGATTTTTGGTGAGCGATATTATTATTATGGTATCGAAGAATGGGTGTACATGTTTGACTATACCCGCGAAAAACTACTAGATAAGTTCGCAGTAACCAATCTCAAAGGTTTTGGTATTGAAGAAATGCCGTTAGCTCAAGTGGCTGCTGGGAGTATCCTTCATTATCTGATGTCCACTCAAAATGATAGGACAAACCATATTTCGGGGATCACGCGCATCCAATCTGAACACTATGTTTGGCTAGATAGATTTACTGTAAAAAATCTTGAGCTTATCCGTTCGTCCCATGATACTGGAAGCTCATTGGCACAAATCATGGACAAGACCGTGACGCCTATGGGTGCTAGGCTGCTGAGAAACTGGATCTTATTGCCGTTGCTATCTCCTGAGCGCATCCACGCGAGACAAGATATGGTCGCTTACTTTGTAGAGAAATACTTTGATAGGGAAGCATTGGAAGGATTGCTCAAACAAATCGGTGATATCGAGCGGATTGCATCTAAATTGGCGATGGAAAAAATCTCTCCACGTGAATTGCAACAGCTTAGAAAATCTCTTGAGTTGTTGCCCGATATTTTGATGATTTTAGCTGAAAGTGACAATGATGCACTGAAATCCCTAGGCGACAAAATCATGCTTTGTGAAAACCTAAAAACCGAAATCCAAAAAATGTTGGCTGACGATCCACCCGTTATTCTTGCAAAAGGAAATGTCATCAGAGCTGGCTGTCATGCAGAGCTAGATGACTTGCGCAATGTCATCAGAAATAGCAAAGAATTATTGCTAGAAATCCAAACAAAAGAGGCCGAAAAAACTGGTATTTCGAGCTTGAAAATTGGATTTAATAATGTTTTCGGTTACTACCTCGAAGTGACTAATAAATACAAAGATCATGATCGCATCCCTGATACTTGGATAAGAAAACAGACATTGGCCAATGCCGAAAGATATATATCTGAAGATCTTAAGATTTTGGAAACTAAAATACTGACCGCAGAAGAAAAAATTGGTGAGATCGAAGTACAGTTGTTTGAAGAATTGGTTGTCAAAGCGGCTGATTACTTGGATGCTTTACAGAATAATGCTAAAACACTTGCTACCCTTGATTGTATTTTGTCATTTGCATTTATTGCTGGCAAGTATAATTATTGTAGGCCGATCGTGGACGAGGGATTTGCTTTGGAATTCACTGAAGCGAGACATCCTGTTATCGAAAGGCAATTGCCATTAGGACAAGCTTATGTGCCCAATGACATTCTCCTTGATAATGATGATACACAAATCATGATGATCACGGGTCCAAATATGTCGGGAAAATCTGCAGTATTGCGTCAGACAGCTTTGATCACATTGATGGCTCAAATGGGATCTTTTGTGCCAGCGTCGTCGGCGCGCATCGGTATAGTGGACAAAATCTTTACGCGTGTAGGCGCTAGTGACAATATCAGCAGTGGCGAATCTACTTTTATGCTCGAGATGAACGAAACGGCGAGCATTATGAATAATATTTCGAAGCGCAGTCTTATTTTATTGGACGAGATAGGCAGAGGTACATCGACTTATGATGGTATTTCTATAGCTTGGTCACTTGCAGAGTTTCTACACAATGGCAAGGTGAGACCCAAAACTTTGTTTGCTACACATTATCACGAATTGAATGAACTGGCTGAGAAGTATCCACATATCAAAAACTACAATGTGGCAACAAAGGAAATTGGAAATAAGGTCATCTTCCTTCGTAAACTAACTGAAGGTGGCTGCGAGCATAGTTTCGGTATCCATGTAGCTGCGATGGCTGGAATGCCTAGAGACATAATAAATCGGGCAATGGAAATCCTACAAGATCTGGAAACAAAAACGATCGACAATAAGAAGGATATGGATGCAGGAAATGATATGAGAAACAAAGCCAAAAATATCGCACCCAACAACTTTCAGCTAAGTCTATTTCAAACCGCAGATCCTGAAGCTGCTGCACTAAAAAATAGTATAAAAGCATTGGATATCAACGCCATGACACCGATCGAATGTATGCTGAAATTGCATGAGCTGAAGAAGATTTTGGATAATTAGCAAAAAAATAATTTTGGTAAACAATGCTATAACTGTTGACATCGCAAATTTCATTTTAGAGATTTACTTCATTATATTTATTGAGATAAATTTCAAGTTTTAATTTGAAACCATTTCCATACTTTTCTTAAATCAACTGGAATTCAGCTTCAATGTCAATTTTATTCCATATTTTCGCAACATATTATAGAAATTTCGTCTTATTAAAATAAAGTTGAAGTAAAAAGTAATAATATGAATGCATCCAACAAGTTTATGGTACTTTTTGTCGGTATTGGTCTGTTCGTATCATCGTGTTCGCGCAATCCAGTTACAGGCAAAAAGGAAGTGTCTTTTATGTCTGAAAGTCAGGAAATATCCATGGGAAAGGAATATGATCCTTCGGTAGTTGCTCAGTATGGCTTATATGAAAATCCTATTCTTCAGGCTTTTATCACTGAAAAAGGTAAGCAAATGGCAGCAATCTCACACAGGCCTAATTTGCCGTATGAATTCAAAATTCTAGATTCGCCTGTTGTGAATGCATTTGCTGTGCCTGGTGGCTATGTTTATTTTACAAGAGGCATCATGGGCCATTTCAATAACGAAGCTGAGTTTGCAGGCGTATTGGGTCATGAAATTGGCCACGTTACTGCCAAGCATGCTGCCAGACAGCAAAGAGATCAATTATTGGGGCAAATTTTATTGATGGGTGGAATCATCTTTTCCGAAAAATTCAGACAGTTTGCCGATGTTGCCCAACAAGGCGTTGGCTTGCTGTTTTTAAAAAATAGTAGGGACCACGAATCGGAATCTGACAAACTAGGTGTAGAGTATAGTACAAAAATAGGGTATGACGCGCATCAGATGGCGGGATTTTTCAAAACCTTGAAAAAACTCAGTCCCAAAGATGGTGCAATTCCTACCTTCTTGTCCACGCATCCTGATCCAGAAGACCGATACAATAAGACCAATCAAATGGCGACTGATGTTCAGAAAACGCTTGATCCGGCGACCTTGAAGGTCAATAGAAATAATTATCTCAAGATGATCGATGGCATCATTTATGGTGAAGATCCTAAACAAGGTTATGTTGAAAACAGCGTTTTTTATCACCCAGAGTTGAAGTTTCAGTTTAATGTGCCTGCTTCGTGGCAATTGCTCAATACGCCTTCGCAGATACAGATGGCACCAAGCGATGGTAAGGCGATGATGATGATGAGCCTAGCTGCAGGTAATAATCTGCAAGAAGCAAAAACACAAGTTATCAATGAAAATAAATTGAATGTATTGGAATCATCCAATGTCAATGTAAATGGTTTGAATGCAATAGCGTTACTATCAGAAGTGGCAAATCAAGAAGCACAACAGCAAACTGGGCAAGTTGCTGATCCATTAAAAGTACTAACTTACATCATCGAGTACAACAATATGTATTACAAGTTTCATGGACTGAGTGCCAAGGCAGACTTCAATAACTATTTTTCGCAATTTCAGACGACGATGAAAAGTTTTAAGGTACTTACAGATCAGTCAAAAATCAATAAAAAACCGACGACACTCAAGATTATTGAGGCAAATCAAAATACAACATTGCAACAAATTTTTACCAATCAAAATATGCCTACAGCGCGCCATAGTGAGCTAGCCTTACTTAATGGGTTGGAACTCAATGCAATGGTAGAAAAAGGTACGCTGGTAAAAGTATTTGGTGGTCAATATTAAAAAAAATGAAAATTTTATGCTTTAAAAATTTGGACAATTAATGTCAGGCATTGTATCTTTGCGTCGCTTTTGGAAAAGTCCAGTATATAAAGCACATGCGAAAGTAGCTCAGCTGGTAGAGCACGACCTTGCCAAGGTCGGGGTCGCGGGTTCGAATCCCGTCTTTCGCTCCACTTTTTTATTAAAAATAAGTCTATGCCCGGGTGGTGAAACTGGTAGACACGCAGGACTTAAAATCCTGTGACCATTGCGGTCGTGCCGGTTCGATTCCGGCTCCGGGTACATTATTTTCCTTTATTTTCTTTTCAAATTGATTATCCCAAATTTCCATCTTGGGCTTTTGTTGTTTTAGGTATTCCCTTTATAATCAACATCTAGGCATTAAATTACCATCAAACCATTGCAATTGAAATAGCCTTCCATTCAAATTAAAACAATTGAATTAAGAAAGATTTTATACCTAATGTGAATGCGGGTTAGGATCGTATTGCTTCGACTGGATTCATGGCTGAGGCTTGTGATGCAGGGATAATACCAGCTATAATACCTACGACTATAGAAGTGCCTACACCTATTGCTACGTTGAGTACAGATAGAGACATTTTGAAAGGAATGAGCATGGAAATGACCCATAGGCTTACAAAAACCAAGATTAACCCTATAAGTCCACCCAATATGCAAAGGATGATAGACTCGATGAGAAATTCCATCAAAATGATGTATCGCTTTGCACCAAGTGCTTTTTTGATTCCGATGATGCTTGTGCGTTCCTTTACAGAAACAAACATGATATTTGCCACACTTACCATACCTACGATTAAAGCAAAAATGCCAATGATCAGGCCTGCAATGTTGAGTACTTTAAATACGCTATCCAAAACCTGAGAAAGCATGGACAATTCATTTAGTGAAAAGTTATCTGCCTCCAATGGTCTTTGACGTCTGACGGATCGGATAATACTTGCGATTTCACCTTTGAATTCTGTCATTTCTACACCTGGTTTCGCTTTGATTGTCAGCATTCGTCCTACATCAGATTCTTCTTTTACATTGATGTATTTCTTTAATGAATTGTAACTTACCCACATAGCATCGTCAAAATTCATGAAATTGAATACATTATCGCCTTCTGATTCTAAGTATCCAATCACTTGGAAATTCTGACCAAAAAGTTTAACTTCTTTTCCTACACCACTGATACCTTTGAAGAGTTCATTGTATAGTTTGAAGCCCAGTATGATTTTATTGCTTCCAGATTCATATTCACTTTGAGAAAAATATCTGCCTTCGGTAAGTTTTAAATTTTGGATAGCAGCATATTCATAAGTAGTACCCATTATAAAGGCATTGGCTACAGAGCTTGAGCGGTATTTTACGGTACGACCACCAGTGAATATTGTATAAGCAGCATTCGCACCAAGTTTTGATCTTTTGAGAATGGCTCGATAGTCTTCATATGAAGGATCAGGACGTTTGGCATATTTCCAGTAGTTTTGACCAGGGTCTTCGTTCCAAGGCATCTTGTCCAAGTATATGACATCACTTCCCAATTCATTAAATCCTGACACTATATTTGCTTGCAGAGAATCCACAGCTGATTTTACTGTTATAATACAAAAAATCCCGATAGTGATGCCCAACAAGGAAAGAAATGTGCGCATCTTATTGGATTTAAGTGCGCCTAAAGCTTGTTGAAGGCTTTCCCAAATAATTTTTAAAATTACAGTCATAGTATGTGTTTGGTACTATTTTATTGGTTTCCGTTTTTTAATACAATTCGAGATTGATATTACATAGAACTTTTTTGGTATTCATTTTATTAAAACATGAATTCTTGCAAAAATTGAACAATCATTTTGAATTAAATAACACATGCAAATTAAACTTAAATTTACGAATTTATGAATAAGATTAGATAAACACATACAATTTTCGGATGGATTTATGTAAATGAACTCTATTATTAGAAATTATTTCAGAAGACATTGTTGTTTTCAACGCATTTGTAAGGTAAATCTACTGAAAGTATCGTCTGATTAAAATCCCGAATACAAAAACACAATTTATGGCTCAAGCCACGTATATTTGTCCTTCATTATTGATGATTGATCGATAACTTATTGCATTACGGAACTTAAAATTTCAAAAAATCATTTATATGTTTCAGAAATCAGATATGTTTAAAAAAATAAAATCTATCTTTGTAATAGATGAATCTCCTGAAGCTTCTGCCGAGATGAATGATGCACAAGATTCGTCCGGTTCACAAGTAACTTCAGGTACGACGGCTACACCTGCTGCTCCTTCACCAATTATAAGTGGGGAATCAGGAAAGCCGGATCAGAAATTCACAGATTTGCTACTCAAAGCCATAGAATCCAATAATTTTGACGGTTTTGACTATTTAGAATACAAAAATTCTTTAAAATCCATCGAAGCTGTAATTCCCGATGAAGGTATGCGATTTAAATCCGCTTTTGAGATGGCCAAAACAATGGGTCTTTCAAAAGATAAACTTATTCAGAGTGCTGAAGGATACTTAAATATTTTGGTATCCGAAGACAAAAAATTCAAAGATGCATTAGAAAATCAGAAAGCAAAACAAATTCAAGGCAGATCAGATCAATTAGCTAGTATTGAGAAGTCGATTTTGGATAAGCAAAAAATGATTGAAAATCTGAATAAAGAAATCGAAGCCTCCAAAAACCAGCTGACATCAGTAAGAAATGAAATAAATGAAGCAGTAGTTCGCATCGATGTGACAAACCAGCAATTTGTAGTTTCATATAATCTCGTGTACAATCAGATTTATGAAGATATACAGAAAATCAAGACAAATCTGTAAAACTTACCGAAATTACAGTATATTTGGCAGTTAATTTTTTATAAATGACAGAACAAAAAACAAAATCATTTTGGTCCAGACCTGAAGGCGTCACAGGTGCTTTATTTCTTGCAGCGATGATCTTTGGTGTAGGTTATCTGGCTGTCACAAGCCTAGCTGCGATTATCGCTTTTGCCACGACTACCATGGGCGCATTCATCTCTTTGATGGTCTTAGGTACGTTTGTATTTATGGCATTGGATAGCAAAACCAGAACGTTGGTAAGCTATATGTACAAAAGTGCTATGCGATGGATTACAGGCTTGTTTGTTCAGATAGATCCGATCGGTATCCTAAAATCTTATGTAGAGGATCTAAAGTCAAATCTGACAAAAATGAACCGACAGATAGCACAACTCAGAGGGCAAATGCATAAGTTGCAAGAGATTATTATCAATAATAAGAAGGAGATCGACACCAATCTATCGATGGCATCTGAAGCAGCTCAAGCAAATAAACAAGCACATGTTCTTCTGAAAAGTAGAAAAGCAGGACGATTGCAGGATTCTAATGTGAAACTGGAAGATCTGTATAAAAAAATGGAAGTCTTATACAGGGTATTAGCGAAGATGTACGAAAATTCTGAAATCTTGGTAGAAGATGTTCAGGATCAGGTGATGGTCAAAGAGCAAGAGAGAAAGGCTATTTTGGCAAGTAACTCAGCTATGAAATCAGCAATGTCTGTCATCAAAGGTGATCCTGACAAAAAAGCCATGTTTGACGCAGCATTAGAATCTATCGCCGACGATGTGAGTCAGAAAGTGGGAGAGATGGAGCGATTCATGGAAGTTTCTCAAGGATTTATGCAGTCTATTGACCTTCAGAATGGTGTTTTTGAAGAAGAAGGCCTAAAAATGCTCGAAAAGTGGGAAAATGAAAGCGTTTCATTATTGCTTGGCGGAGAAAAAGAAAATCTCATTCTAAAATCAAACGACGATACAGACATATTGGATATCAATGCACCAATAAAGCAACCAGAAAAAGTAGGACGTACTAATCAGTATGACAATTTATTTGAATAATTTATATTAAAATCACATTACAACATGGCAACAAGATTGACAGGATTTTCAAAATTAGTTATAACTTTACTTATTTTAGCAGCCGTATTTTTCGGAGGAAGATATTTGCTAAATAGTACTAAGTTTGGTCAAGACATAAAGAAGCAGGCCGATGAAGCTGCCGCTCAAACATCAACTGGGGAAAGCGGAAGTAGTACTACAACTCCAACTTCTACATCTGGCCCAAGAGATGCGAACACACTTCGTGTCCAACTGGTGACTTGGGGCGGATATGCACCGGGATTATATTTTAATGAAGGGCCAAATGCCAATGAACAATCTAGATTTTTCAAAGACTATGGTTTCAAAGTGGAATTCCGTGTAGAAAATGATTTGCTCAAAGCAATGGAAGCTTGGATGGCTGGCGAGTATGATGTACTTGTACAAACCGCTGACGCATTTTCACTTTATACAGCGCCAAAAGATATCAATGCCTTTAATCCGAAAGCTTTTATGCAAGTGGACTGGTCTCGTGGTGGCGATGCAGTCATCGTAAAACGTGGTATCAACACAGCAAATGACCTTAAAGGTAAAAGAATTGCCGTTGCTGTACCTTCGCCAGCACAGACATTACTAAACAATACGCTCGAAGCAGCAGGTTTAAAATATTCTGATGTTACCATTATCAAAACGACGGACAATCTTAAAGCTGCTGAATTATTTAGAACAAAAGACGTAGATGCAGCTGTAGTATGGAGTCCAGATGACCAATTGGCAACAGCTGATGTGGCAGGCTCAAAAATCTTGGTTACTACACAGCAACAGTCACACATTATTGCGGATATCATGTTTGCGAGTGAGAAGACGATCCAAGAAAAACGAAATATGATACACGGATTTTATGAAGGCTGGATGAAAGGCGTTGCAGAGCTTAACTCAAGTACAGCAAATCATGCAAAAGCTGGAAAATATCTTGGTGAACTCAATGGACTGACGCAAGAAGATGGTTTAGGTATGATGAGTACGGTGTATTGGACTGGACAGGGAGACAATGTCAATTTCTTTGGATTGAATTCTGCATACAAAGGCCAGAGAGGTCAGGATCTTTACGAAAAGATGGCAAAGAAATTTGTAGAAACAGGCGATTCACCTAATGCAGCACCTGCTTGGAGATCCGTAATTTATACTGGCGCTGTTACATCTGCCCAAGCTAATCTCCAAGGTGCTATGTACGAAGCAGAAAAATCAAAGACTTTTGCTCCAGCTACAAAAGCTGAGGTAAATGCACCAGCTATTGCTTCTAAGCCAGTAAGTATAAACTTTCCATCTGGTAAATTTTTATTGGATGAAAATGCCAAAACCATCATCGACCTGCAATTTGCTGAATTGGCAAAAACCTTTGCGAATGTGAAAGTTAGGGTAGAAGGAAATACAGACAATGTAGGTAGTGCAGCTTCAAATAAAGTCTTATCTGAAAAAAGAGCAAAATCAGTGGCGGATTATTTAAAGGCACAATATGGCATGGATGCCAATAGATTTATCATCGTTGGAAATGGTCCAACTAAGCCTGTAGCTGGATGCGAGTCCAATGCAGATGAAAGTTGTAAAGCTAAAAACCGTAGAACTGAGTTCCAACTTATTGGAGGTTAATCCTGCTTAGTTACGCAAAGCCCGCTAAGCACCACAAATAATAGAAATGCAAGAGAATGTTAGTAATACATAGATTTTATGTATGAATTTATTCTTTTGCATTTTTTTATATTTGAATGATTGTTTGGTTTAAATTAATTCCACAAATAGAAATTGTAAAACTGCCAACTAACCACAATTTCTCATTGAATAACATGCTAAATTTCAAATCATGAAAATTAAATTAGTTAACAAACTTTAAAAATTACAACAAAAGCCGGCTTTTTCCATTACTAATTATATTTTTGCAACCACAATGGCATAACTTATGCAGTTTTTATACCCTTCGTTTCTTTGGGCACTCATGGCTTTGGCCATTCCTATTATAATTCACCTGTTTTATTTTCGCCGTTTCAAGCGGGTACTTTTTACCAATGTTAAGTATCTGAAAGAAATAAAGGAAGAGACATCAAATAGAAATAGGTTAAAAAATCTCTTGGTATTGCTAAGTCGTTGCTTGGCTGTTGCAGGTTTGGTATTTGCATTTGCACAACCATATTTACCGACAGGTGATCGGATTAAATCAGGCATAAACCACATTTCAGTTTTTGTGGACAATTCCTTTTCTATGACTGCTGCCAGACAAGATATTCCACTGTTGGATTTTGCAAAAGATAAGGCAAGGTTAATTATAAATTCCTACAGCGAAGAAGATAAATTTCAGGTTTTGACCCATGATTTTGAAGGCAAACACCAACGATTTGTAAGTAAGGAAGATGCATTAGCTTTTGTAGATGAGATTCAGATCACGCCTACAGTCCAGATGGTGGATAAGATTGTAAAACGTCAACACCAACTGATGGAAACCGTTTCGGGAAACAAGATAAGCTATATAATTTCAGATTTCCAGAAATCAATTAGTGATTTTTCGACCATCACAGATACGACGATGGAAGTAAATCTATTGCCACTGCAATCTGTAAATCAAAAAAACATTTCTGTAGATAGCGTTTGGTTTGATGGGCCGATTCCATTTTTCAATCAGAACAACAAGCTGGTCGTAAGAGTCCGAAACAACAGTGGTGAAGATTCAGAGCAAGTCAAGCTCTCATTTAAAAAAGATGGGCAAGACAAACCGATTGGTATTGTTGATATACCTGCAAACAGCGTCATTACCGATACCGTATCTGTCAATGTGGACAAAGCTGGATGGCATGAAGGTATTGTTTCGGTGACAGATTATCCTATCCAGTTTGATGATGAATATTACATTGCTTTTCCAGTACCAGATACGATCAAAGCATTATTTATCAATGAATCCGGATCCAATAGATTTATGGATGCGTTATTTGACGGTGTACCATATTTTTCATTGGCCAATCAAAATGTAAATCAACTTCAATATCAGCAATTTGTAAATTTTGACTTGATCATTCTCAATGATTTAAAGAATATTTCTTCTGGGCTCAATAATGAATTATCCCAATATCTAAAAAGTGGTGGCAAAGTCTTGATTTTCCCAGGCAAAACTTCGGACATTCCTAGTTATAATAATTTTATGGCAATAAATGGCGCTGGTACAATCATCGGTACCAATAAGAGCGTAAAAGAAATGGCTTCAATCAATACCGAAGAATTCATTTTTTCAGATGTCTATATCAATACTTCCAAAAATCTCAAACTGCCCAAAACTACGCTCTCTTTTGACATCAATAATTCAGCGTCAGGATTGCAAGAAAAGTTGTTGGTATATAGAGATGGGACAAGCTATCTGAACAAATATAAAGTAGGTGATGGTCAATTGTTTGTTTGTGCTGCACCTTTAGATAAAGAATCCAATGACTTGGTGTATAATGCAGAAGTATTTGTGCCATTGATTTATAAAATGGCCATTACCACTACAAAACATAAAAACTTGTCCTACACTATCAGTAATAATCTGGCGATAGAAACCGATAATTTAAGGCAATCTGGAGATTATGTATACAAAATTAAAAATGAAAAACTGGAGTTTATCCCCGGACAAATTCCATCTGGCAATAAAATTACTTTGGAAGTGGATGATCAAGTTAAGTCAGCAGGATTTTATGATCTGATGCTTAATGACCAGGTAACAGGCAAACTAGCTTTCAATTATAACCGACGGGAATCAGACATGAGTTTGTATGATGAATCCGCTTTAGCGCCTTTAGTAAACCACAACACCAAGTTGAAAATCATGAACGATGCCTTGCAGGCCAATATTTCAACATCCATAGCAGAGAAGGATAGAGGTGTTGTTTTGTGGAAATGGTTTTTGATTGCAGCCTTAGTATTTTTAGCTATTGAAGCCCTTTTATTGAGATATTATAAACCTTGATACCAATATGGATATTCTAATAAAAGAAGTGATTGTTTTGCATCCTACTTCCGATCATCATCAGCAGGAAGTTGATATTCATATTTCCAATGGAAACATAAAAAAAATTGGTAAAAACCTTTCAATCAGTGCGGATAAAATCATTACTGGCTCGCGATTATATTGTTGTATCGGATTATGCGATATCGGTGTTCATACTGGAGAGCCAGGCAACGAACATAGAGAAACAATAAGCTCAGTTACTCAAGCGGCTTTGTCAGGTGGATATACGGCCTTGGCTGTTTTCCCAGATACAAAGCCTGTCATGCAAACCAAAGCATCCATCGGTTTTATCAAAAATCATCCAGAGCGACATGGTGTCGATTTATATCCTATTGGAGCACTTAGTAAAGATGTCAAAGGTATAGATATAGCTGAATACATGGATATGAAACAGGCTGGTATCATAGCTGTAAGTGATGGAATGAATGGGATAGATGATACAAGTTTGATGTCTCGAGCGCTCCAATATGCATCCACACTCGCATTGCCTGTGATACATCATCCTTGTGACCATCATCTCAGTGCCGGTGGAGAAATGCACGAAGGCGTTATGAGTACTTCTATGGGAATGCGTGGCATACCTTCTATCGCCGAATTGAATATGGTACTGAGAGACATTTTGCTACAATCTTATAATGGCGGTACAATCATCGAACATGCTATTTCTGCAGCCGAAAGCGTAGAAGCAATCCGTAATGCAAAAAATCAAAACCAAAATATTACGGCTACAGTTGCTTACATGAATTTGTTGCATACAGATGAAGATTTGGTAGATTTTGATTCTAATCTCAAGGTCCAACCTGTGTTGCGGGCTGAATCTGACAGGCTAGCCCTTGTCAATGGCCTAAAAGATGGTACAATAGACGCCATAGTGAGCAATCATACGCCACTGGACGAAGAAGCAAAAAACCTTGAATTTCCTTATGCAACACCAGGCGCTGTCGGCTTGGAAACATGTTTGGCCGCCGTCGTTGATGGTTTGAGCAATGACTTAAATCTTTCTGAAATAATAACAAAGATGACCGTAGGACCGCGGCAATTATTAGGTTTAGAAATTCCTGAGATAAAGGAAGGCGCTAAAGCAAATATCGCGGTTTTCGACACAAATGCACCTTGGTCGATGGCAATGTCTGATATTGTGTCTAAATCCAAAAACTCACCTTACATCGATAAGCAATTTAAGACCAAAGTGGTTTTTGTACTGCCTGGATAATTAGCGTTTATTATCTGATTTTTTTGAAGGTTTTGTTGTAGGTTTATTTTTAAAAGTCTTACTAGACGATTTGTTACTCCAGAATTTAGAAGCTGGTTTAGAACTATTATTTTGTTCTTTGGATGTTGATTTTTTGACTCCTGGAGATGGACTCCTTTTTGACCCAGCGGACTTGGATGAAGGATCTATTTTTAGTAGTTTGAAGAGTTCTTCTCCAGTTATTTCGAAATACTTACCTGGTTCTAGCTTGCCTATTTTCAAGTCTTCAATCTGTATTCTTACTAACCTCAGGACAGGATATCCTACGGAAGCAAACATCTTTCTGATTTGCCGATTTTTTCCTTCAGTAAGCTCGATTAATGCCCAAGATGTAGGTATATTTTGACGAAACCTGACAGGTGGATTTCGCTCTGGGAGTACTGGTGGTTTTATCAGTTTTTTTACTCTACATGCCTTGGTGAGGTATTCTCCTGTATCCAATTTGATCGTGACGCCTTCGCTTACCTTGCGAATGGCAGTATCCGTGATCTCATCATCTACTTGTACAAAATAACTGCGACTATGCTTTTTGGAAGGAGACAACAGGGCTGCGTTTAGCGATGTGTCATTTGTCAAGATCAATAATCCTTCCGAATCTTTGTCCAGTCGTCCAACAGGATACACATCTTTCTCAACATCCATGAAATCAGCGAGTGTAATGTGCTCAGCCCTTTCTTTTGAAAACTGATTCAGAACATTATATGGCTTATAAAAAACGAAATATTTAATATTATCTTTGCTCAATGAGATATATTTTCATGCTTAAACCAATAAATGTCTAATTGATTCAAGCGATTAAACATTGAATCTAAAATGCATGACATCGCCATCAGATACCACATAATCCTTTCCTTCGACACCCATTTTACCAGCTTCTTTTACAGCTGCTTCCGATCCATATTTTACAAAATCATCATACTTGATGACTTCTGCTCGAATAAAACCTTTTTCAAAATCAGTGTGAATAACTCCGGCTGCTTGAGGTGCTTTCCAACCTTTTTTGATTGTCCAAGCTCTTACTTCCTTGACGCCAGCTGTAAAATAGGTGTAAAGATTGAGCAATTTATAGGATGCACGTATGATTTTATTAACACCAGGCTCGCTAAGACCCATAGCTTCGATAAATTCCATGCGCTCTTCTTTGCTTTCCAGTTCAGCAATTTCCGCTTCGATGCCTGCGCAAATCAATAAAATTTCAGCATTTTCAGCTTTTACAGACTCAGCAAACCTTTGGGTGTGTACATTGCCATTTGCAACAGAAGCTTCATCTACATTGCATACATAAAGGATCGGTTTGCTGGTAAGAAGATACAAATCTTTGTACAATTCTTCATAATGCTCTTCGACTTCAAAGCTACGGGCAGGCTTTTCACTTTCTAGATGTTTTAGCAATTTTTCGGCCCATTCTACATTAGCGGCATCATCTTTTGAACCTGATTTTGCTTGTTTTTTGAGTTTATCGATACGTTTTTCCATTGTATCCATGTCTTTGAAAATCAGTTCAAGGTCGATAATTTCTTTATCTCTCACAGGATCCACACTTCCATCAACATGGATGACATTATCGTCTTCAAAGCAACGAACCACATGAATGATGGCATCGACTTCTCTGATATTTGCCAAAAATTGATTGCCCAATCCTTCACCTTTGCTGGCACCTTTGATCAGTCCTGCGATGTCTAAGATTTCTACACTCGTAGGCAGGACTCTTTGTGGATTTACCAATTCTTCCAATTTATTGAGTCTTTCATCAGGAACTACAATGACGCCAAGGTTTGGTTCTTTTGTTGCAAATGGATAATTGGCAGCCAAAGCTTTGGCAGATGTTAACGCATTAAAGAGAGTAGATTTTCCTACATTCGGAAGTCCTACGATTCCACACTGAAGACCCATAAATTAAAGTGTTTTTGACTGGTAAATTTTATAAAAGTGCGCAAAGGTACATAAAATCTTTCACCTCTTAAAATTATAATCTCTTATTTCTACTTTGTTATCTAGCTGGTATTAAAAAGAATAGCATTTCAATTCGGTACTCCCTTTTTTATTGTGTAACCATGATGCAATATCCATGTTTCAAGATATTTTATTAATTTTGAATTTATTTTGAAATCAAAAGCACATGTCTCCTAATATTGTTTTTTTAGATGCATTTACCTGTAACCCAGGTGATATTTCTTTTGATGAGCTTGCAGGATTGGGCACATTTACTGCTTATGATCGAACAGATTTAGATCAATTGGAGTCTAGAGCGGCACATGCTGATATTATTATCGTCAATAAATTTCCCATTAATAGCCAAACACTGGATAAAATGCCACATGTGAGGTATATTGTGGTAGCGGCAACTGGGTATAATAATATTGATATTCAATTGGTTGAGGAAGAGAAAATCCCGGTTTCTAATGTGAAAGGTTATAGTACAGAATCTGTCACTCAGCATGTATTTGCATCTATTTTGGCGATATACAACAAAGTCGAATATTACAATAATGCAGTAAAAGAAGGTCGGTGGTCTAATTGCCCTGATTTTTGTTTTTTTGATCAACCGATTTTTGAATTGTCAGGCTCAACATTAGGAATTATTGGATACGGAGCTATTGGAAAGAGAGTAGGTGAGGTAGCACTTGCTTTTGGTATGAAAGTTCTTGTTTACACTAGGAATACTAATCAAACTAAGCCAGCAAATTTGGAGTTTTGTGATCTTGAGACCTTGTTTTCAAATGCTGACGTGCTGACATTACATTGTCCACTTACGGAAGACACCAAGGAAATTGTAAATAAGCACAACTTGAGTTTGATGAAGCCAAGTTCGATTTTGATAAATACTGGTCGAGGCGGCTTGATCAACGAACAAGCGTTGTTTTATGCATTAGATCATGGTGTGATTGCAGGCGCAGCGTTGGATGTTTTAATACAAGAGCCACCGTATCACCATCATCCTTTAGTACTGCATCCAAAAGCTATTATTACACCTCATGTCGCTTGGGCGAGCCAACACGCCCGTCAAACACTGATTGCTTCAGTAACAAAAAATATAAGAATGTTTATGGATGGCCAAATCCTTAATCAAGTGTGTTGATTTAAAAAAAACGAAAAGTCAAAATATTGGTTAAACTTGCCAGTGATATAAAGATATTAATACTGTACTTTATTCTTGAAGTTTTTGTGTATGGACTCTATGATATCTTCTGCAGCATCCACCATGTCGCCTTCATCAAGGGTGGAAATATTAAAAGCTAGCATAAACATATAGTTTGCATCACCAGCCCAGTAAAATCTGCCTTGCTCGAAAGAATATGCTCCATCAATACCATCAATATTAAATTTTTTAAACTTAAATGGCTTTTCTTGTCCCATAGCCATTTCACCTTCTTTCAATTTTGATTCGACATACATAGAAACATACTGTGGAAATTCGTCATAAACAGGATTGGTCATAATTTGTATTAGAATTCCTGCATTCGGTGTTTCTGGATCATCCCATTTAAAAAAGCAAGACTTAACTTGTTGGTTTTTGGGATCATTGGATTCCTTTACAGCTACTGTGTTTTTGGCATTAACGATGTCTTGAACTTCTGCAGCTGTTATCATTGAACAAGCACTCGGTACTGTCAAATTCTTCGGATCAACCGTAGCGCCACCTTTAGCATCGGATGGATCTACTGATGATAATTTATTGCCAGATGCATCATTTTTGCAAGCGAATATTCCCATTAAAAGGACAGCAAATAAAAGGTGTTTCATTTTAAAATTATTATTTAAATTTTCTAAATAAATCTCATTGAAAGGCAAAGGTAATTCTTATATTTTAAAAATTAAAATATTTTGTAATATGTATTTTAATCAGATAATTGTTAAACGAGAATTGCTTGACGGATATTTACCAATTTTACAAGCAATGTCTCCAACTGATCTAAAGGCAACATATTGGCTGCGTCAGATTTTGCTTCTGCAGGATTAGGATGTGTTTCGAGAAAAATTCCGTCTGCACCTACAGCAATGGCGGCTTTTGCAATTGTAGAAATAAGTCCAGGTTTTCCACCCGTGACACCTGATGGTTGATTTGGTTGTTGAAGTGAATGCGTACAATCCATGATAACTGGTACACCAAATGATTGCATAATCGGGATGCCTCGATAATCTACCACTAGATCTTGGTAGCCGAATGTCGTCCCGCGTTCTGTCAACATTACCTTGTCATTATTGCATTCTTTGACTTTCAATACGGCGTGTGCCATAGATTCAGGACTCATAAACTGTCCTTTTTTAATATTCACAATTTTGCCAGTATTTGCGGCAGCTGCTATCAATGAAGTTTGTCTGCAAAGAAAAGCAGGTATTTGTAGGATATCAACATATTCTGCAGCAATTCCGGCTTCCTCATCCGTATGAATATCTGTGGTAACTGGTAGATCAAATGTTTCAGATACTTTTCTAAGTATTTTTAAGGCTTTTTCATCTCCAATTCCAGTATAGGAATGTATAGAAGAACGGTTAGCCTTTCTATATGATCCTTTGAAAATATAAGGAATTTTGAGGTCTGAAGTAATTCTTTTGACAACTTCCGCAATGTCTAGTGCCATCTTTTCGGACTCGATGGCGCAAGGACCTGCTATTAAGAAAAAATTATTTGATGTCCTGTTGCTGATATTTTTGATAGCTGGAACCAATGAAAATGACTGCATAAAGAAATGGTTTATTGGCCAAAAACGAATTGAATAATATTTGCACCCATTTTTAGGGCTTTAATTCTGACTTCTTCAGGATCTTTGTGTACTTCAGGGTCTTCCCATCCATCGCCGAGGTCAGTTTCGTAGGAATAATAACAAATTAGTCTGCCTTCCCAAATAAGCCCGTAACCTCTAGCTGGTTTATCGTCGTGCTTATGAATTTTTGGCACACCATTGTCAAAATTGTATTTTTGATGGTAAATCGGATGATTTGGTGGCAATTCGACAAATGAAAGTTCTGGAAATACTTTTTTCATGGCAACTCTTACATATGGATCCATACCATAATTGTCGTCGATATGAAGAAAACCACCTGCAATTAGATAGTTTCGTACGTTTTCGGCGTCAGCATTGGTAAATACTACATTGCCATGTCCTGTCATATGCACTAAAGGATAATTGAAAAGTTCCACACTTCCAGCATCCACAACACCATATTCGGGATCAATATTGGTACCCAAATATTTATTGCAAAAGGCAGCCAAATTGACTAGAGAAGTAGGATTCGCATACCAATCTCCACCACCACCATACTTTAAAAGACCAATTTTGAGCGAAGGTGCCATAAATGACATCAAAAGTGGTATCAAAAAGATAATGATATAGAAACCGTATTTTTTTCTATTAATTATGAATAAATTCATGGATATCTACTGAATTGATTAAAGGTAGAAACGTAAATTGTACCTATTTCGTTTAGAATAAAGTGACAAATGTATAAAATTTTATTGGATTTGAGAATTTTGCTTATCTTGCATTATGTAATCAAATTTTACATTGAAAGGAAGTATTTTTTATATTATTTTGTTGCTGGCGACTTTGACGAGCGTTAGTGGACAAACACCTTTTGCGTGTAAAGGTCAATACTATTTATCTCTTACAAAAAATGGCAGTCAAAGTTCGGGATTATATGAAGTGAAAATTCCTACATCAGGTGCGCAAATTTATTTGGATACAATTTCCACATCTATAGGATTGGTACTCAATGGTATGGGATATAGAATCACGGATAATCTTATTTATGGTATCGATCCCAATACAGCACATTTGCGTAAGATAGGAAGTGATGGTGTCGCAATCGACCTTGGACTTCCCAAAGGTATTCCGACGAATCGGTTGTATTATGCTGGTGACGTCACGCCAGATGGTAAATATTTACTTTTGATAGGTTTAGGTGGATTTCCGCAACAAATAGTCAAAATAGACCTTGATGATCCTGAATACGCTTGTACATTTGTAGGGCTCAAAAATAATTCTGTGGGAATTGTAGATATAGCTTTTGACCCATTTACTGGCATTATGTATGGCCACGACCTAAGCAATCAAAGACTAGTAACAATCAATCCAGATGATGGAAATGTAAATACGAATTTTAAAATCCAGCCTCAGGTAGATCAATTAGGCGCATTGTTTTTTGATTCTTTTGGCAATTTATATGGCTATGGTACCTATGGATCTGTGGCACAGGATAAGTTTGTTTCTATTGATAAAAAAACTGGTGAAATAAGGTTACTAGCATCAGGTCCACCATCAGTAGGTCAAGATGGCTGCGCCTGTCCATATACGCTTGAGTTGCAAAAAATCGTTACGCCAGAAGTAGCTTTCCCTTGTACGGATGTAGTGTATTCATTTATAGTCAGCAATGGATCAGGCATTACAAGATCGGGGATAAATTTACATGATACGCTTCCCGATGGTCTTATTGCAAAATCAATCATTTACAATCCTTTTGGTGGGAATGAAAGTGTAGCAGATCAAGTGGTAAGTATAACAGAAATGGTGGTAAAACCTGGAATTGATACCATAAAATTGTTAGTTTCTATAGATGAAAATGCCTTGGGAATTTATAAAAATCAAGCGCATTTGTCTGGGTTGCCATTGGCATTAGGATCATTTACATTGTCTGATTATCCTTATAGTTTTCTGGAAAAAGATAGTACTACTTTGATGGTTGAGCCATTGGATATTTCATTTATCGAAGAAGAATTTACCACATGCAAGGGAGACTCGGTTTTCATAGATGCAAGCTTACATGGTGTGAATATTCTATGGTCTGATGGTGATGAAAGCAGCAGAAAATGGTTGGTAAGTCCAGGTAAATATGCGCTTACAGCAAGGACAAAATGTGATGTTAAAAAAGTACAAATCGATGTCAAAGGTGATCAGGTTGTGGCTGATGTTTTGGAAGATACCTTGTTTATAGAACTAGGCGATTATATTACTTTACATGGTGATTACAAAAATATTGATGAAAATGTAACACTTTCTTGGATATCATCTGAAGGAAATTCGGCACTTTCATGTCAGCAGTGTTTGACTCCCGAAGGCCAACCTATTCATGATGGGTATTATGTATTTTTAGTGAAAAATGCTCAAGATTGTTATGATTCTGATACGGTTTGGGTTCGAGTGAAAAAAGATAGGTCGGTCTTTACACCCAATATTATTTCTGCTAATAGCGATGGTCAAAATGATAAATTTTACCTTTTTGCGGCAAATCAAAGTGCTACTGGTGTATATCTGCGCATTTATGACCGATGGGGCAACCTAGTTTTTGAACGAAATCAATTTGCCCTTAACAATAGCGAATATGGATGGGACGGAACATTTTTAAACAAACCTGTTGTGCAAGGTGTATTTACATGGACTGGTATGGTGCGATTTATTGACCAATATGAATTAGTTCTTCACGGAGACGTCACAGTAATAAGATAAAATTCCCATTTTGAATAGCAGCCATAACTATGATTTATTTTGAGTTATGGCTGTTATTATAACTAATGAATGTCAGCCATAACTTATATTTTTGGCAAGTTATGGCTGACATTCGTGACTATAAAGTCTTGCCAATGATGACCTGGTTTCTGATGTGCTCAATGGAATACTTATTTTCAAAAAGTCCTGATGGCGTGATGAAAGTTATAAAGATACCTTTACGTGTCTTTGTAAAGTGCTTAAATGATGCTATTTTGTTTTGTAATTTTGCATAATACGCTTTATCTATAACATAGTTTTCAGGGGCATATTTTATTTCACATATATTAATGATCCTATCAGACCGATCGATAAGCAAGTCAATTTGTGCGCCATCCATGGTATCATCGCCTTTGTGTCTCCATGCCGATTCTGTACTAAACACACCAGAAATCCCAAGTTGCTGCTTTATCTCCGATATGTGGAGCATACATAGGTTCTCGAAAGCAAGTCCACTCCAGGCATGCCACGAAGGTGTATTTGTAAGGTAATGCCAGATGTTTTTGGTTTTTACTTCGGTTTTGTGGACATATTTCAGATAGAACAAGATATATGGATCCGTTAGTTTGTAGATGATGTCTCGTTTTGTTTTACCATGTGGTATGTATGGCGTTATAAATCCAGCCGCTTCTAGTTCGTCTATATTATTACTCAAAGTCCCACCTGAAGATATTTTACTTAATTTTGATAAGGTATTTCTGTCAAGTCCATATGCATGTTCGCTGAGTATTTTGACAATGTGCTCATAGGTACGGCTGCTGCCAAATAACGAAACAAAAAGTTCATCAAACTCTAATTTCAGCACTGCTTTTTTTCTAAAAAATAGTCGGTCTATGGCTTGGTCGAGGCTTTCAGCTGGATCCAACTGATCCAAATAAAATGGGATGCCACCCATGATCATATATAGTTTTATAATGGCGTCTGTATTGTAATTGATTTGTTTTGCCTTCAAGAACAGTGCAACTTCTTCCAATGTAAATGGACTTAGTTCCATTCTACTCGTGACTCTGTTGTAGAGTGAGCCTCGATTTTTAAATATGTTTTTAATCATCCATGAGCCTGCTGATCCACAAATTATTACTAAAATATCTTTTTTAGTTACAGCCCATGCCCAGAAATCTGCAAATGCCGCTATGAAATAGGAATTTTTGGTGGACATCCACGGAAATTCATCCAAGAAAATGGCTTTCTTCTTTCTCTTTCGAGAAGAATTTAACTCATTTTTCAATAAATTAAAAGCATCGAACCATGACTCCAATACGGGTAAATATCCTAAATTTAATTGTGTTTTAATCTCTGCTGAAAACCACTCTAATTGAATAGAGACTGGAGCTTCATACTTGCCTGTAAATTTGAAAAAAAGATGGCTCTTTATGGCGTGTTCAATGAAGAAAGTCTTACCAATTCTTCTTCTCCCTAATACAGCACATAGTTCTGATTTAGTGCTATTTATAAGTTTATTTATCTGAATTAATTCTTCTTTTCGGCCTACAAAATCCATGTTTATATATTTTATGGCAAATATACAATAGTCTTTTATATTTTCAAGTGAATGGAAGCCATAAATGGTATTTTATTGTAGTTATGGCTGTGTTTAATTATAATAAATAACAGCCACAAACCATATTATTAATTAGTTGTGGCTGTTATATAATTTTATGAATAATAGCCATAACATATATATTTAGTTAGTTATGGCTGTTATTCATTATTGAAATTAATACAAAAGAAGGCTTGATTTCTAATATGCTTCAAGGAAATATTATTGCAGAATGCGTAATCGGTTATATGATAAATGAAGGTACTTGCAATGCCTTTTTCGATTATTTTCCAATAGCGGAAATCTGCAATCGATAAATTTAGATAAATCTTTTTCACTTAAATTGGTTTACACCAAATATAAAAAAAGCCCTGCAGTCTGCACTACAAGGCTCTTCTTTGCTTTTAGGAAGCAATATCTTACATCATGCCGCCCATGCCGCCACCCATAGGTGGATGACCATGACCTGCGCCACCTTCTTCTTTTTTATCTGATATCACACACTCTGTGGTCAATACCATAGAAGCGATAGAACCTGCATTTTCGAGTGCTACTCTTGTTACCTTTGTAGGATCAATAACACCAGCTTTCTTAAGATCTTCGTACTGATCTGTTCTTGCATTGTAACCATTGGCACCTTTTGCTTTTGCTACTTCTTGCAATACTACAGAACCATCAACACCTGCATTTTCTGCAATGGTTCTAAGTGGAGATTCAAGTGCTTTCTTGACGATAAGGATACCTAAGTTTTCGTCTTCATTTACACCTTTAAGGTCTGTCAAGCTAGAGATAGCTCTTACTAAAGCTACACCACCACCAGCTACGATACCTTCTTCGACAGCTGCTCGTGTAGCGTGCAATGCATCATCTACTCTGTCTTTTTTCTCTTTCATTTCAACTTCAGTGGCAGCACCTACGTAAAGAATAGCTACACCATCTGCTAATTTAGCTTTTCTTTCCTGTAACTTCTCTTTGTCGTACTCGGATGTTGATTCAGCAATTTGTGCCAAAATCATTTTAATCCTTGCATTTACTTCAGTTTTTGTTTTATCGTTACCAACAATAATTGTATTATCTTTATCAACAGTAATTTTTTCAGCTTGTCCTAAGTCTTCTAAAGATGTTGTTTCAAGTTTGAGGCCTTTTTCTTCAGAGATTACTACACCACCAGTCAAGATAGCGATATCTTCCAACATGGCTTTTCTTCTATCTCCGAAACCAGGTGCTTTTACAGCAACGATCTTAAGACCTGCTCTCAATCTATTGACCACAAGTGTACCCAATGCTTGACTATCTACATCTTCAGCGATGATCAATAATGGACGTCCAGTCTGAACTGTTTTTTCCAAAATCGGAACGATCTCTTGTACATTAGAAATCTTTTTATCGTGGATCAAGATCAACGGATTGTCATATTCCGTAGTCATATTCTCAGTGTTGGTAATGAAGTATGGAGATAAATAGCCTCTGTCAAACTGCATGCCCATAACTTGCTTTACTTCAGTTTCTGTTCCTTTTGCTTCTTCGACAGAAATTACACCATGAATACTCACCTTTTTCATGGCATCAGCAATAAGCGTACCGATTGCAGGATCATTGTTAGCTGAAATAGATGCAACCTGTTTGATTTTTTCAAAATCTGAGCCAACATTCTCACTTTGAGATTTAAGATCAGCAATGACCGCTGTAACAGCCTTGTCGATTCCTCTTTTAAGATCCATGGGATTGGCACCAGCAGTTACATATTTCATTCCTGCATTGACCATAGCTTGTGCCAATACTGTAGCAGTTGTAGTTCCATCACCAGCAATGTCCGCGGTTTTTGACGCTACTTCTTTTACCATCTGTGCACCCATGTTTTCGATCGCATCTTCTAGTTCGATTTCTTTCGCTACCGTGACACCGTCTTTAGTGATGACTGGTGCTCCGAAGCTCTTCTGGATTACTACATTTCTTCCCTTAGGTCCTAAAGTTACTTTTACTGCATTAGACAATTGGTCAATACCTGATTTTAATTTTACTCTCGCTTCTGTATCAAAGCTAACTATTTTAGCCATTTTTTACCTTTTTTAAATTTTTAATAAATAAATAATTGTTATTATAGAATAACCAAGATATCATCCTCTCTCATGATCAAAAAATCTTCACCTTGATGCTTGATTTCCTGCCCTGCATACTTTCCGTATAATACAACATCTCCTTCTTTTACTGTCAGTGCAATACCTTCTTTACCTGGCCCAACTGCCACCACGGTTCCTCTTTGTGGTTTTTCTTGAGCAGTTTCTGGAATGATTATACCTCCTGCTGTTTTCGTTTCAGCCGGAGCTGGTTTTACGACTACTCTGTCATTAATTGGTTTCATATAATATCTGAATTTTAATTTTTGAATATAAATGATTAAATATATTAACACTCTTATTTATCACGAAATGTGCCAATTGTAAAAATCTGCCAATTGTGCAGGTATTGTGCATTTATTACTGACAATATTTTTCAAAATTCAGTACCACATGTCAAAATGGCAATCAAAGTAATAAATTCAATCATTTCCAAATTATCTCAAATAAATCCAAATTTTAGAGTGGTATTCAATAAATAATATATATAAATATCGAAAAATCAGTATAATACATGTATTGAAAAAATGGCATATATTTTGTTGTATTCCATATAGTTTCGATATTTTTAATTTTAATCTCAATGCCCAATGAAAAATTTATTTGGATATCTATTTGTTATCACATTTGCTATCTCATTTTTAGCATGTTCTTCTGACCCAATATCTGAATCTAGCGATACGGATTCACTATTGCGTCAAGCCTTAAATTCTAATGGCGGTTTAAATGATTTTGTGTTGCCCGAATCGTCACAGTTTGATCTAATACCGCAAGACCCCAAAAACCCAATTACAAAAGAAAAGGTTGCCTTAGGTGGTTTTCTTTTTCATGAGACAGCATTGTCTATTGATGCAAAAGAGCCTGGAAACAAGAAAACATTTTCCTGTGCGTCTTGTCATCATGCTGCCGCTGGTTTTCAAGCAGGAACTTTCCAAGGTATCGGAGAAGGTGGAGTTGGATTTGGACTAAGAGGTGAGGGAAGAACACCAGCATCTCTGCTAATCGATGTAGATGTTCAACCAGTAAGATCTCCATCCGCAATGAATGGTGCATACCAACCAAACCAACTTTGGAATGGCCAATTTGGCGCAACGCATTTAAACAAAGGTACTGAATCAAATTGGGTCGAAGGTACACCAATTGCTACAAATAAGCTAGGATTTGAAGGTTTGGAGACCCAAGCAATTGCGGGTATGTCGGTGCATAGGCTGAATATTAATGAAGAGATATTGAAAATGGGAGCATACAGAAACTTGTTTGATGTGGTATTTCCAGAGGTTCCTGTACAAGAACGATATACAAAATTTACTGCTGGCTTAGCGATTGCAGCTTATGAGAGAACATTATTGAGCAATAAAGCTCCTTTTCAGGAGTATCTTCGAGGAAACCTTAATGCCCTAAGTGAGCAAGAAAAGCAAGGAGCAATTTTGTTTTTCGGGAAGGCTCAATGCGTGAGTTGCCATAGCGGGCCTGCTCTGAATAGTATGCAATTTGCTGCAATTGGTATGGGAGACTTGGTTGATTGTCCTGAGCCGACAGTCAAAACAAAGCCAAATGATCCAGCAAACCTTGGCAGAGGTGGATTTACAAAAAATCCTGAAGACAATTTTAAATTTAAAGTCCCGCAATTATATAATTTAAAAGATTCGCCATTTTATGGACATGGATCAAGCTTCAGATCTGTAAAAGATGTGTTGGTTTACAAAAATAAAGCAATAAGAGAAAATAATAATGTTCCTGAATCTCAATTGGATGAACGGTTCAAGCCTTTGCATCTATCTTTGGATGAAATTAATGCCCTTGAAGCTTTTTTAGTAAACGGTCTATATGATCCAAAACTAAAAAGATTTGTTCCACAGAGTTTGCCATCAGGTTTATGCTATCCAAACGCTGATATTCAATCAAGGATTGATATGGATTGTTTCTGATTTATAGACAAAACGAGAATAAGTTTATAATGAAAAAGGGATATCGTTTAGGCAATATCTCTTTTTTTTATATGTAGAATAGAATGTTTGCATTCAACTATTATAAAAATGAATAGAACTACGTATTCAAAGAATATCCACCATAAATTTTCATAATATTTAGGATAACTATAATTTACGTATGATATAAATATTAAATATGTCCAGATCGATGGATATTTTATATTAGTAAAGATGCTAAAAAACAAAATAGTTATAACGTACCAAGGATGAACAGTTGTGGCCAAAAGCAGATAAATTGACCAAGAAATCAGCCCATATCTCGCAAAATTACGGAACGTATATTTAATTTTTGATGATGCCAAAAATAAATTGCTACCTAAGGTTATCACAACTAATGCAGGACCTATGTATCGAATAAGGTTATAGCCACTTATTTGTTGACCAAGATACCTAAACAAATAATATATACTCGCATTGAACTCAAATTTTCGAAAATATAAATCTACACTGGACATAAAAGAAGTGCCTCCAATACTAGCTATTAATGGTAAGAATATCAGCGTACAAAACAATATTAAGCTTCCAAAAAATACATTTCGATCCTTTTTACCCATGTTAAACCAAAAATAGGGTAGGATCATGAGTGGTAATAATTTCACTCCAATACTTATTGCCATCCATAGTGCCCCATATATTGGTTTATTGTTAAATACATAATATATTGAAATACATAGAAATGGTATCATTACAACTTCGAAATGTAGATTTCCGCTTCCTTCTATTATTACCAAAGGATTCAAAAAATAAAGGGAAGAAAGTATTGGTTTGAGCCCGTTTTGTTTTAAGATCTTTATGATAAAAATATAACCGATTACTTCTGTCAAGATAATGAGACACTTCATAATCACAGTTGCCAAAGAAATATTTTTTGCAATACTTCCCAAGGCAAAATACAGTTGATTTATTGGTGGATAAATGGTAAAATACTTAGGAGAGTTTAATTGGTTATGTAGTGAGAGATCCAAATTGGGTATTCCCATTGAAACCACATCGGAAGGCAATAAACCATACGGTGATATCCTTTGGACAATCAAAGTGCCATCCCAAAAAAACCTATAAATATCATCTGAAAGTGCTGGAAAACTACCTATAAGACCTAAACGCAAAAGCATGCCCATCCATAGTATTTGGGTAGTGTGAAGATTTCCACGCATCACAAATATCCAAGCACCAAATGCAAGTGTATAAAATGGTAAGATATAAAAAAAATCATTTTGGTCAAAATTGTATGCCACATACCACAAGCATGAGGCGAGTACGATAAATGGCAAGTAGATAGCCAGTTTAGTTTTTGAAAAATCTTCCTTCAATTGCATAATAAAATAGGGTCAGATAACCGACAGCTAACATGCCATGTAAGATAAAAAAGTCTTTGAGGCCATAATTCCAACCAATGAGGATTGCTCCAATAAAATAGAGGCTCAATGCACCTTCACCTACTGAAACCCAGTCAATTTTTGCATTAAAATATTGGCCTTTTGAAACTGATTCTCCTTTTTTAGTGATACCAAATTTAGGAGTTCTAACAAATGGGGATTTTTTGCTTAAAAATCCTTCGATTACGGCAAGTGAATTGTGAAATGCCAAACCCATTGATAACGATAAAAAAACAGGAAAAATAAATATGAATTTTAGTATCATCCAGATTTTATTTTGTTTTGGCCATGCAATACTTACATTAGCAATAAAATACACAATCATCACACTCATAAACGAAACCATAAACATCGTCAATTTTTCCATTTCAATGCCCAATGGTTTGATGAAAAACATGAGTGGGACACTAAATACACCTAGGATAAAAACAAAAATAAAAATCGAACTTGACAGCAGATGACTTGTAGCTTGGATTTTTCTGACGCTAGAGATTTTTGAAGACCAAATCAACGGAAGCAATTTTTTGGCCGTTTCTGCGCCACCTTTCATCCATCTGAATTGTTGGGATTTGAGGCCATTGATTTCAGCTGGCAATTCTGCAGGTGCAGTGACATCTTCTAGAAATTTGATCTTCCAGTTTTTTAATTGTGCACGATAACTTAGGTCAAGATCTTCTGTAAGTGTATCTGCCTCCCAGCCGCCTGCATCTTCGATACATGATTTACGCCAAATACCTGCAGTACCATTGAATTGAAGAAAATAGTCCGCATTATATCTACCTTTTTGTTCTATTGTAAAATGTACATTGAGCTGAAATGCTTGCAACTCTGTCAAGATGGAGTGGTTTTGGTTTATGTGTTCCCAACGGGTCTGCACGACACCGGTTTTCGGATCATCAAATGCAGGCATTGTCTTTTTTAGAAAATCAGGTCTCGGTAAAAAATCAGCATCAAAAATTGCAATAAATTCCCCATTTGCTATTGACATAGCATCTTTTAAGGCACCAGCTTTAAAACCAGTTCTGTCTGTCCTAGCAATACATTGTATATCAAAACCTTGATTTCTATATTCTTCAACTTTTCGTTTAGTGATTTCTACAGTATCGTCAGTTGAATCATCCAAAATCTGAATTTCCATTTTGGTTTTTGGATAATCTAGGCGCACGATATTGTCGATAAGTCTTTCTATAACATACTTTTCATTATAAACAGGAAGTTGGATAGTTACCATTGGATAAACATCTTCTTCCTTATGGTGCGGAATGTTTGGATTTCGGTTTCCCTGGAGGTATTTATATAATAGATGCAATTGTAAAAGGCAAAATATGGTAATATAAACCAAAGTCACAATATAAATCCCAAATAAAATATAGCCTGATGTCAATACGATCTCCATCTTCAAATCAACTTAAATATTGTCCATAAAATTTTATGCCCGGCAAGCAAGGTGCCTTTTACTGTTCCTGAAACCTTAGATACGCCGATTCTCTTACGATAGCGGACAGGAACTTCACATGTTTTTAACTTCAGTTTTGCAGCTTTCACTTGCATTTCTACAGTCCAACCAAAGGTTTTATCTTGCATTTGTATATCTATCAGGCTTTTATATTGGATTGCCCTGAAGGGACCTAAGTCTGTAAAATGGTAATTATATAGCCAGCGAATCAATGTAGTTGTCAGCCAATTTCCAAAAATTTGTTGTGGCATCATAGCGCCTGCTTCCATATTGCCCAATGCACGCGAACCAATTACCAAGTCAACATTATCTTTGATAATTGGCTGCACAATATCAACCATTTCTTCTGGATAATCAGAATAATCTCCATCAAGAAATACAACAATATCTGGATAATTTCCAGTATTTGCGATGTATTCCATTCCTTTTAAGCAGGCATTACCATAACCTTTTTTTGGTTCGTCCAATACTATAGCACCTGCATCTGACGCCTTTTTTGCAGTAAAATCAGTACTACCATTATTACACACTAAGATGTTTCTAACCCATGCCTTGGGTATTTCGGCAATCACTTTTCCTATAGAATTTTCTTCATTGTACACAGGAATGATGACATCGATGACCACGCTCAAGGTTTTTCTTGTTTTTTATTTGGGCCAAATATACTACTTTTGTCCTGCTTAGATCGGAAGAGCA
>CALFYH010000448.1 GCA_937952155.1 uncultured Saprospiraceae bacterium | reverse complement strand
TCTACACAGGCGAAGACACTCTTTCCCTACACGACGCTCTTCCGATCTAAGTCGATGGTGTACAACTCTTGGATGTAGATCCCGGTAAAGCCACAAATCGTACAGTCGTAACGTTTGTAGGTCACCCAAAAGCCGTGATAGAGGCAGCTTATCAAGCCATCAAAAAAGCAAGTGAGCTGATAGATATGTCCAAACATAGTGGCGAGCATCCACGAATGGGCGCTACCGATGTATGTCCATTGATACCGATATCTGGCATTACGATGGAAGAGACGGCAGCTTATGCCCATGAATTGGGTAAAAGAGTTGGAGAATCTCTCCAAATTCCGGTATTTATGTATGAGGCAGCAGCGACAAGCCCTGATAGACAAAATCTTGCAACCATACGTGCAGGTGAGTATGAAGGCATGGCCGCTAAACTGAAAGATCCAAAGTGGCATCCTGACTATGGTACCAATATCTTTAATGAAAGAGCTGGAGCTACAGTGATTGGAGCAAGAGATTTTCTAGTAGCTTATAATGTCAATCTAAACACAACTTCTGTACGACGAGCCAACTCGGTAGCCTTTGATGTGCGTGAAAACGGCCGTATAAAAACCGATGCAAATGGGAAAAATGTGCTGGATGCATCAGGTGAGCCAATTAGAATTCCAGGAGCTTGCAAATCTGTAAAAGCCATTGGTTGGTACATCGAAGAGTATGGTATCGCGCAGATATCTATGAATCTTACGAATATCAATGAGACGCCTTTGCATATAGCATTCGATGCTTGTTGTCAAAGTGCGCAAGGCCGAGGACTCAGAGTTACTGGATCAGAGTTGGTAGGACTTGTGCCAAAGTCTGTACTTATCGACGCAGGCAAACACTTTCTAAAACAACAAAAAAGATCATTTGGCATCTCAGAAAAAGAATTGATTCATATCGCTATCAGGACATTGGGATTGGACGAGTTGTCGCCATTCGATCCATCCAAAAAAGTGATAGAATACTTATTGGAAGACAAATCGTCGCATCCATTGGTACAAAAGAACCTGATAGATTTTGCCAATGAGACGGCTTCTGAAAGTCCAGCGCCTGGTGGTGGAAGTATTTCTGCATATGTAGGAGCGCTAGGTATTTCTCTTGGTACGATGGTAGCCAATTTGAGTTCGCACAAAGTAGGTTGGGATGATAAAATTGATTACTTCTCAGATATTGCAGATCAAGGCCAAAAGCTCAAAGATACGCTACTTGATCTCGTCGATGCAGACACGCACGCCTTCAACAAAATCATGGACGCTATACGAATGCCGAAGGCAAGTGACGAAGAAAAAGTGGCCAGAAAAGCCGCAATGCATGCCGCTACAGTTGGTGCTATCGAGGTACCGCTAAAAGTGATGAAAGTAAGTCTTGACTCAATGAATATCCTAAAAGAGATGGCAGAAAATGGAAATCCAAATTCCGTCTCAGATGCAGGCGTAGGCGCATTATGTGCACGTACAGCGGTAGAAGGTGCGGCTCTCAATGTTAAGATAAATTGTAGTGGATTTGATGATAAAGCATATGTGGCAGATGCCTTGGCACAAGCAGATAATATGCTTCAGGAGGCCAAAAAGACGGAACGAGAGATTATAGCAGTAGTGGAAAAATTGGTTGGGTAGTTGTAAAGGCAGATTTTCGATATTTTATACTATTTCTGAATAATAATTTTTGGACATTAAAAATGTGTTCAATTTGAAAATTTTAATGTTGAAAAATTTTTAAAACTTAAATACAAAATTTCAATATTTTTGCGAAATTATATAAAATGTATTACAATGCGAGGTGTTATTTTTTTGATTATTTTATTTTTTTGGAGTTTTTCGATATCAAGTCAAGAGTGGACGTTAGTCGAGATGGACAACGTCTCTGAGCATGGTATTAGGGATATTAAGCCTTCTATATTTAAGTTATATGCCATAGACGAACAGATTTTAAAAAACACTTTGTTTGAGGCGCCTTACGAATCAGAAGTTTCAGGTGCTTTTAATTCGCAGACTCAGATACAATTGCCAACAGCTGATGGCAGGATGCACACCTTTGCAATGGTATCGTATCATCTGCTCCACCCTGATTTGCAAAAGCAATTCCCTGATATTAAAGCTTTTTATGGGATCTGCTTGGAGAATGCAGCTATGACTGTGGTTGCAGACTATTCGCCTACCTATGGATTTAGAGCAGTTGTCAGTCAGCCTGGTGTAGGCAAGACATATATAGACCATTTTCAGAGAAATGACTTAAAACATCGCATAGTGTATTATCGCAAAGATTACCAAAAATTTAGTAATTGGAAATGTGGAGTAGTATCAGAACAACATGATAGTCGTGAAACGGGGAATGGAAACAGGGCTCTGCTTATTGGTGATTGTATGTTTAGGGAGTATAGATTGGCTTTGGCTTGTACTGGCGAGTATGCTGCTTTTCATGGAGGTACCATTGCTGGAGCTTTGGCTGGAATGAACACCACAATGAACCGTGTAAATGGTGTATTTGCACAAGAAATTGCAATCAGATGTGTGATTATTTCTAATAACACAAGTATAATGTACACCAACGGTACAACAGACCCATTTAACAACAATGATGGAGTGGCATTGTTAGATCAAAATCAAATAAACACTACAAGTTTGATCGGAACTGCTAATTATGATATCGGTCATATATTTAGCACAGGTGGTGGTGGCGTAGCGCAGTTAAGTTCTGTTTGTGTTGCACCAAATGGATCAGGGACTACGGGGAAGGCCCGCGGTGTTACTGGAAGTGGTTCTCCTGTAGGTGACCCGTTTGATATAGATTATGTGGCACATGAAATGGGGCATCAGTTGGGTGGACCGCATACATTTAATGGTGATGCAGGTAATTGTTCTGGAAATAGAAATAGTTCGACTGCTATGGAACCTGGTTCTGGGAGCTCTATCATGGCTTACGCGGGCATTTGCTCTCCACAAAATGTACAAAATAACAGCGATGAAAATTATCACGCCATATCACTACAAAATATAAAATCATTCTTAGCAGCTGGAGGCAGTAATTGTGATATACCAGTGGCAGGTTATAATAACGCACCACCCAATATTTCAGCACCAACTAATAATACTACTTATAATATTCCCAAATCTACACCATTTGCACTCACGATGACAGCCACAGATCCAGATGCAAATGGAATCCTATATGGCTGGGATCAAATGAATAATGACATAGGTACAATGCCACCTTTGGCTACCAATACATTAGGGCCAATGTTCAGATTTATAGAGCCTACTACCAATCCTACCAGGTATTTTCCGAACCTCACAGCTGTCTTATCAGGAGCTACTGTCGGTGCACCTTTTGGCGGAAACAATTGGGAAGTATTACCATCAGTGGCCAGAACGATGAACTTCAGAGGCGTGGCCCGAGACATTACACCTATGAGCGCTAGTTGTAATAGCGAGGTTGAAGTGATTGTAAATACAGTTGCAAGTGCAGGACCATTCACAATCACTTCTCAAAACAGTGCCATTACTTGGCCTCAAGCGTCACAGCAAGTAGTAACTTGGGATGTGGCCGGAACTACAACCAATGGTGTTAACTGTCAACAAGTTGATCTCTTATGGACAACAAATTCAGGGGAAAGTTTTACAACTTTGCTTCAAGGAGTTGCAAATGACGGATCTCAAAATGTGGAAACGCCTTCAACAAATACAACAACAGGTAGAGTGATGGTAAAGGCATTCGATAATGTTTTTTTTGATATAAATAACGCCAATATAACAATTAATACTAGTGGTAGTACTTCAACTTTTAATCTTGGGCTAAGCCATTATTATAATGTTATATGTCAAGGCAATAGTCAAGTATATACCATCACTGTGTCATCTTATAATGGATTTTCTTCGCCTGTGACATTGTCTGTGAGTGGACTGCCTTCGGGTATAAGTGCAAATTTTTCAAATGCTGTAGTTACACCAGGCACAACCACTCAACTAACTGTTACCAATACAAGCGGAGCTGTAGGAAACTATACATTACTTCTTAATGGAATAAGCGGGTCAATCAATAAATCTATGGATTTTACAGTTGGTTCTTCTTTGGGAGTTGGTATTCCCACACTAACATCACCAGCCAATAATGCAACGAACATTGGTTCCTTGCCTACATTGACTTGGGCTGCAACCACGAACGCAACAACCTATCAATTGCAAATATCAAGAAGACCAGATTTTAATAGTCTTGTGATTAATGAATTAGGCATAACCACTAATAGTTTTACGGTTATTGCACCATTATCAGGGTATAGCGAGTATTATTGGAGAGTGCGTGCTCTCAATTCCTGTGGAACTGGTGATTGGTCCAGTCCTGCCTTTAAGTTTGATACAGAAGCATGTATGCTATATTCCAGCACGGATGTACCAAAAAATATTATTGATAATACAACGATCACGTCAAATTTATTCATTTCAGATAAAGGAACTATAACTGATCTTGATGTGATTGACTTAGAAGGAACACACAGTTATATTGGTGATTTGAGATTTAATGTAATTTCACCAGCTAACACAAATGTACGAATTTGGAATAGACCTTGTAATAATGACCAATTTGAAAACTTTGACATCAATTTTAATCAGGGAGCTTCTGTTGGAAATCCACCTTGCCCTCCAACAAATAATGGGACATATAGACCTAGTGGGACAGGTGTAGGTTCATTGAATACCTTTAATACCCAAAGTGTGAAGGGCAATTGGAGCATGACTGTACAAGACTTCGTGACTAGTGATGAAGGAGTTTTACAATCGTGGCGATTACGGTCCTGTATGACCAATTTTTGTCGCCTCACTGTTGATAACGATGCACCTAAAGGCGTAGGATCGCTCAAAGCAGCCATAGACTGTGCGGTAGATGGGGACACGATCAGATTTGCATCCACGTTTATGAATGACACCATTATGTTGTTCAATGAGAATATCGTCATCAATAAAAGGATCTATATAGAAGGAAATATATCAAAAAATATACACTTGATGAGCTCAAGCACTAGTCCTACAATTGTATCTACTGCACCTAATACAGGCTTTGGACTCAAGATCAAAGGACTGCATATCCACTCTTCCAATGCAACCAATATCGGTGCCATCCAAAACAGTGGTTTGCTCAATCTAGAAGATGTATATTTGTACAAAAGCCCAACATCTACTGCCACGATACAGCAAAATGCTGGCGGAATTAATAATATATCAGGAGATTGTCGGGTATTGGAGTAACAAAAGTAATCTTGTGATCTCTGGTTTTGTCAAAGACAAATCTTATAAAATAAATGTCATTTGGATTAATTGAACATCTTTCCACCCAATTTCAATTTAATATAGAATCATGTCGTATATTGATTGAAGAGAATAAATAATTGGTACTTAGATTCTCCCATAACTTCATTACTTTTGCACCATTATTGAAAACATATTTTTCGAATCACATATTCTAACCATATCTAATGAATACATCTTTTTTAAAAAAATTGGACCTTCACAAAAAAAATGAAGGCACATGGACAGGTCAGAAATCTCTGAAATCTGATACATACATCGATTCTTATTCTCCCGTTGATGGCGAATTGATCGGTAGTGTATCAATTACATCCAAAAAAGATTATGAGAAAGTTATAAAAACGGCACAAAAAGCTTTTGTCGAATGGCGTGAAATACCAGCACCAAAACGTGGAGAAATAGTGCGCCAATACGGCGAACAGCTTCGCAAATACAAAGAGCCATTAGGCCAATTGGTATCTTATGAGATGGGAAAATCGCTCCAAGAAGGTTTGGGTGAGGTACAGGAAATGATCGATATTTGTGATTTTGCCGTTGGATTGTCTCGCCAATTGTATGGACTGACCATGCACTCTGAGCGTCCTTACCACCGTATGTACGAACAGTGGCATCCGCTAGGGATTGTGGGTATTATTTCCGCATTCAATTTTCCAGTGGCTGTTTGGTCTTGGAATGCAATGATCGCTATGGTGTGTGGAGATGTATGTGTCTGGAAAGCTAGCGAAAAAGCACCACTTTGTGCCGTAGCTTGCCAAAATATCCTGCATAAAGTCTTAAAAAACAATAAAGTATCCGAAGGTGTGAGTTGTATTATCACGGGAGATTATAAAGTAGGCGAATGGATGACTCAGGACAAAAGAGTACCATTAGTATCTGCAACAGGTAGTACCAGAATGGGTAAAATCGTCGGAGCAGCTGTAGCTGAAAGATTGGGAAAGAGCCTGCTCGAATTGGGTGGAAATAATGCCATCATCGTGACAGAGTCTGCTGACCTTAATCTTGTATTGACAGGTGCACTATTCGGAGCTGTAGGTACTTGTGGACAGAGATGTACTTCTACTAGGAGACTCATCGTACATGAAAGTATTTATAATGAAGTCAAAACAAAACTAACGAAGGCATACACACAGCTTAAGATTGGAAATCCATTGGATAGTAAAAATCACGTAGGTCCGTTGATAGACAAAATGGCAGTAGATGCGTATCTGAATGCACTAATAGCGGCAGAAGAACAAGGCGCAACGATCCTTGTAGCTGGTGGTGTACTCAAAGGCAAACATTACGAAAGTGGATGCTATGTCAAACCTTGTATCGTCGAGGCTGAAAATAGTATGCCAATTGTCCAACATGAGACTTTTGCTCCAATCCTATATTTGCTAAAATACACAGGTAGTGTAGAAAACGCCATAGCCATCCAAAATGATGTTCCACAAGGATTGTCATCTGCCATCATGACCACTAATCTTCGCGAAGCTGAAAGATTTTTGTCATGTGCGGGATCAGACTGTGGTATAGCCAATGTAAATATCGGAACCAGCGGTGCTGAAATCGGTGGCGCATTCGGTGGTGAAAAGGAAACTGGTGGTGGACGGGAATCAGGATCGGACAGCTGGAAAGCTTATATGCGCAGACAAACCAATACGATCAATTATAGCACAACATTGCCATTGGCACAAGGGATAAAGTTTGATTTGTAATTTCAAGTCTACATTATATAAAACAAAAAAGGCATCTTGATTTCATCAAAATGCCTTTTCTTTTTGTGCTTATGGAAAGACTAGGATTCAGGATTAGTTGACGCCTAGTTTAGCTTTTAATATGGGCATAAGATTTTCGGTTTCTGCTGCATGGAGGATCATTCCTGCACTAGAGTCGAAGATCATGGTATATCCACCTTCTTTACCGAGTTTTTCGATTTCAGCTTTTACCTTGTCTAAGACTGGTTTGTACAACTCTTCTCTTTTAGCACCAACTTTTTGCTGAATTTCGGTTTCGTATTTTTTAATATCGTTTTGTTTTGCCACGAGTACTTCTTCTTTTTGTTGCATCTGTACTTTGGAAAGTGTACCACTATTGGCCTCGGTCATATATGCCTTATAATCTGCTTCAAATTTGATGACCATTTCTTCTCCTTTGGCTACTAAATCATTTTGCAGCGCCTGTACTTGATTGTCAGCCAGTTTCATTTCGGACATATTTGACAATAATTCTTGTGTATTGATATAACCAAATTTCTGCGCAGAGACATTGAAAGACATCATTGCCGATAACATAAATAATACTAAAGTGTGTTTCATTTTTTTTTGATTTGTTTTAAAATATGTTTGTTAAACTGTTGGTGTGTGAAAATAATTACAATTATTACTTTTATTAACTAAATTTTAATATCTATTCTGGCTCGAATCCTAAGACAATATTGAATTTACCATATCCTTGATTTCCCGTAATCTGCTTGTCAAATCCCCATCCGTAGTCAAATCCAAGGAGACCAAACATAGGAAGGAAGACTCTTGCTCCAAAACCCGCAGATCTCTTAAGATCAAAGGGGTTGTATTTGCTAAAGCTTTCATAAGCATTACCACCTTGTAGCCAACTAGTGACGTAGATGGTAGAATTTGGATTTAAGGATAAAGGATATCTCATTTCCAATGTAAATTTATTGAAGATCGGTGCACCTTCAAATCCACCATTTGAAGTGGTTTTGCCATTGCCCGTAATATCTGTATTTGCATATCCTCTTAGAGCCAAAATTTCTTTTCCTTGAAGACCGGCATTCTGATTGTTGATACCATCTCCACCCAATTCAAATCTTTCAAAAGGTGATATTCCGAGATCTTTGTTAAATGATCCTAGGATACCAATCTTGGCCGAAGCCGCAAAAACCAATTTATTCACTACATTATAATACCATTCTGAATTAAATCTCCATTTATGGTATTCTAGCCATTTGAATTTATTTGCTTCACGCAATTCATTTATTTTAGATTGTACATCTGCTTCAGTAAATGTCCCTGCTGGACCTACTTCATATCTCAACTCACGTCTTATTTCTGCTTCTTGCTCTGCAGTTGGAGTAAATACGTTGTCTTTTCTAAACAAAGAATATGGTGGCGTTATTTGTAATGAAAGTGATACTTTAGATCCATTTCTTGGGAATAGTGGATCGCTAATACTACTTCTTGTGAATGTTTGTTTTATACTAAAGTTGTTGAATTTTCCTTTTGTAATGGCAAATCCACCAGATCCGAAATTATCCAAATTAATTTGTTCGATATTGAGCGTGGTATTGGTAGAAAAGAAGTCATCTGGCCACTTCATTTGTGATCCTAAACCTACGAATCCTCTTGTTATTTTAAGTTTTCCGCCACTATTAAGCGTATAATCAAAAGAAGTTTGTACAGCACCAACAGTCAAAGACCTTGGTTTTTTACCACCTAACCATGGCTCTGTAAAGGAGAAATTATATGACTTAAAAAAGCGACTATTTGATTGCAATCTCACCGACAATTTTTGGCCATCACCTTGTGGCAACGGGCTCCAAGTAGATCGATCTTTGACATTGGCCAAAGAGAAATTATTGAAAACTACACCTAAGGTACCGATAAGTCCACTGAATCCACCATATCCAGCAGATAACTCAAGCTGATCAGATGGCTTTTCTTCCAATTGATATTCTATGGTTACAGTACCTCTAGCCTGATTTACTGGATTTTCGATATTTAAAGATTCTGGGTTGAAGTAGCCAAGATTGATGATTTCTCGCTGTGAACGAATGATAGCCGAACGGCTGAATTTCTGACCTGGTCTAGTCCTTATTTCTCGACGTACTATATCTTCATTGGTTCGATCATTTCCTTTTATCACAATATTGTCCACTGTAAATTGTGGACCTTCGAATATTCTCATTTCGATATCTACAGAGTCATTCTCTACAGCGGTTTCTACTGGAGTAATGTCAAATGCCAAGTATCCATCATCCAAATATTGGGAAGAAATATCTCTTCCATCCAAACTGAATTTTAATCTATTTTGTAGTAACTCAGGATTATAGATGTCTCCTTTGGAAATACCTAAAACAGTTGATAAATAATCATTGGAGTAGAGTGTATTGCCTTTCCATTTTATGTTTCTGAAAAAATGGCGTTTGCCTTCTTCTATATTTAATTTTACCATGACATTGCCATCCTTGGTCCTGTAAGAGGTGTCTGAGACGATGGTCATGTTTTTAAAACCTTCATTTTGGTAAAACTTAGTCAGCGTTTTTAAATCTTCTTGATATTCTTTTTCAATAAATTTTGATTTTCGAAGCAGTGTGCCTTTGCGTTTTGTCTTTTTCATTTGTTTGCGCAGCTTTCTATCTGTAAATGTCTGATTGCCATCTATGACGATATCTTCTACTTTGACTCTATCTTTTGGATCGATAACAAACTCTAGCCTGACACTTGCATTTTTTGTTTCTTCAGGTATTTCATTCACTTTGATGCTAACATCCAACTTGCCTTTTTCTACATAAAATTCTTTAATTTTGGCTTTTGCAAGATCTTTTTGATCATCTGTTACAATGCCACCTTTAGTCAATATATTTTTTAGGAAGTCATTAAGATCTTCATGTTGTGAAGTCCGTATGCCTTTGTAAGACCATCTTGATAGGATCGGTCTTTCTACCAATACAACTTTTAAAAATACGACTTCGCCTTCTATTTTTTCTTGAAAGATCTGTACATCATCAAAAAGTCGGAGTTTCAACAATGCTTTGATAGCAGCAGGAATCGCAGGTCCAGGTATTTGAATTTTATTTCCTTCTTTCAGATTTGCAATGGATTTTATGGCATTTCTATCTCTGTTTTCTGCTCCAGTGATATTGATACCACCGATTTCGTAGGTTTTTTTATCAGAATAGTTAATTACGTCTTCATTCTGACCATAAGCAGGCAATACTAGCCAGCAAAAGACCAGAAAATTAACTAAATATTTAAAAATATTATTCTTCATATGTATTTGATGTCTGATTATGCAGTGACTAACGCTTGATTGCTTGAGTCTGCTGTTTTTATTATTTCTTTTAACGTTTTATTAATGATTTATGATGTTGGATTCAGAAAGTTGTTCACTTGTCATCCCAAATCGCCTTTCCCTATTTTGATAATCAAGAATGGCTGAATAAAAATGCTCCTTGCGAAAGTCAGGCCACATGACCGATGTAAAAAATAATTCCGCATAAGCCGATTGCCAAAGTAGGTAATTGCTGATCCTATGTTCGCCGCCAGTCCTGATTAATAACTCTGGGTCTGGTATATCCTTTGTTGTCAAATATTTTGTAAACAATGTGGTGTCAATATCTTCCGGTGATAATTGACCTGCCGCTACTTTTTGTGCGATTCTTTTGGTGGCTTCTACTATCTCCCAACGTGAGGAATAATTTAAAGCCAAAATAAGCGTCATTCTGGTATTATCTTTGGTCAAATCTATACCTTCAAGTAAGGTCAATCTTGTCTTTTCTGGAAGCCCATCAAGGTTTCCAATAGCTTGTAAACGAATATTATTTTTATTTAGCGTTGAAACTTCTTTTCTGACAGTTTCTACCAATAGTGTCATGAGTGCATTCACTTCAAAACTTGGTCTCGACCAGTTTTCAGTCGAAAATGCATATAATGTCAAATATTGAACACCAAGCTCTGCTGCTCCTTCTGTGACTTCTCTCACGGAGACAACACCACTTTTATGACCGAATACCCTCGGTTTTCCCTGAGATTTGGCCCACCGACCATTGCCATCCATAATAATAGCAACATGAGTAGGAAGTTTGGCTAAATTTATTTTTTCTTTTAGTGAATGCATCCGTATGACCAGAATCTTGTAAAGTTGCGCAAATGTAAGAAATTTATAGCTCTAACCTTCATTTTATGCCTAAATTATTGAATTTCACCATTCTGGTAAATACTTAATAGAACACAAGCCAAGACAATGAATTGAAGGCTTTAATATTTCGATTCTTTCAGAAATATTCCAACTTTATACGTACAATGATTAATTTCATCATTTTTTGCAATAAATTTGTATTTATTTAATTCTGATATCTTTAAATTATGAGATTGTCTTTCAGTTATAGTGGTAGATTGCTAGATGCAAAGACTTTGCCACAATTCGTGCACGAAGTGGAGGATATCTGTAATACTCTAGGTTGGGAATGTACGATTTATAAGAGTGCGTTTCCTGACCATCATTTTGTAAATCCGGCAAATGATCAGGCCTATGGCTTGACTTTCAAACCAAAAGGTTGTGATTCTGTGTGTTTGGTTTTCGATAGCGAAGGACGTATTTATAATTACTTTTTTAAGGATATGATCCAAAAGCACCAATCAGGTGAAGTAAAAGTGATTACCGTAAAACTCAATCTAGATGATGATAATTCTCAGCCAGAGATATCGGAAGAATTGAAGCCATTTGACATCAATAAAATGGTCTATCAGGTGTCTGTCAATTTTCAAAATGAAGATACCGAACTGTATATTAAAGTTTTGGAACTTATCAGATATCTTAGTGAAAAGTATCTAAAGGATTTTGAACTGAATGATGATTGTGAATATTGGACGACACGAAATCTAGAAAAACTTACTGGAAAACTGAAAGAAATAAACATGTTTATGGATACATTTAAAGAATTTATGGATACCGAAAACTTTAAAAACCCAATAGAGTTTATCAAATTTTTACAACACTTTTCGCGCCAATTCCGACAACGTAACGAAGAGGAATAACCCAATCGGTAACCTAAGTAGCACAGCAAAATGCGGGCAGGTCGTACCTTTGCAAAAAATAAATGAAATATGGATGCAGAACAATTAATTGTCAATAACAGCGGCACTATTATCGATGTGCGTACACAAGGAGAATTTATGGGTGGAAATGTATTGGGTTCATTCAATATTCCACTCAATGAAATTCCATACCGATTGGAAGAAATAAAAACATTGGCATCACCACTCATTTTGTGTTGTGCATCAGGCAATCGTAGTGGCCAGGCAGAAGGATATCTTGCAGCTCAGGGCATTGAATGTGTCAATGGTGGATCTTGGATGACCGTAAATTATTATAAATCAAAGGCAATGCAAGACTAAGTATGATAAGCAATCTTATTTTGACAGGATGGAATTGGATGAGATGGCTCAGGCTATCCGCTGGATTATTTATTCTTATTCAAGCCTATTTTTCAAAGGATAATTTCTCAGCTTTTTTGGGAACTATATTACTTGTCCAAGCCATTTCGAATACAGGATGTTGTGGTTCAGGTGGTTGTGGTGTGCATCAGACCAAAATTACTGATGATAACGAAGAACCAAAATTTGAAATCATTAAACCCAAATAAACCATGGAATCACATATATATCAAGTAGATGTAAAGTGGATGGCAGATAGAATCGGCGAGGCTTCATCGCCAGAATTATTAAATACCATAGATATAGCTACTCCACCACAATTTCCTAAGGGTTTGGAAGGAGTTTGGTCTCCAGAACATTTTTTTACGGCAGCAGTAAATGGCTGTTTTATGACGACATTTCTTGCTATTGCCGAAAACTCTAAATTATCTTTTGCATCTTTTCAATGTACTGCAGATGGAAAACTCGAAAAAGTAGATGGCAAATATCTTATGACGGAAGTAATATTAAAGCCAATCCTTGTGATAGAGTCTGAATCAGATAGAGAAAAAGCAGAGCGAATCTTGCAAAAATCTGAGAGTGCCTGCCTTATCTCCAACTCTATCAAGTCAAAAGTGAGTCTCATCACTGATGTTAGAGTAAAATAATTGAAAGCGCAATTTGTGCTTGAAGCATTCATTAACCTTTGATTATTGAGTTTTAACCAACATCTCGGTTCTTCTGTTTTTACGTCTGCCTTCGTCGCTTGTATTTTCAGCTATTGGTTGAGTCTCGCCTTTACCTATTGATTGTATTCGATCAGGCGCTAAACCTTTGGCGATTATGGCTGTGGCTACTGCTTTTGCCCTTTGTTCTGAAAGAAGTTGGTTGTCTGCATCTTTGCCTACATCATCGGTATGACCTATTATCTGAATAGAAATATTTTTATTTTCAGACATCATGTTGCTGATCAAATCAATTTCCTGAGCAGATTCAGGTAGAAGGTCAGCAGATCCTGTATTGAAGAAGATGTTTTGTAAAATAATCGGAGCTGTAGGTTCGATTGTTTCTACTTTTGGTATAGGTTGGAGCTTAATATCTAGATTGTATGGCTTAGAAAAAACCTTAACATCGGTAAGATCAAAGTTTTCAGCATGATAAGTATATAATTTATTTTCTGCTATACAGATATAGTTTTTGCCTACGGTGATTCCGCTTATGAATTCTCCTTTTTCGTCTGTTTGAATTTTAAATACCACTTTTTTGGTTTTAAGATCCAAAATGGTGATTGCGGCTTTTATCGACTTTCCAGTAATAGCATCTGTTACTTGACCCTTAATAAATGTTGTCGCCTTGGGTCGTGCATCTTCGTATAATTCAAAAGAGTATATATCGAGATTGTTGTATTTAGTAGCATCGCTGGGATGAGAATCACTTGCATAATATGCCATACTACCATCTAGAGATACAGTTAATGAACCTTCATCTCCATAGGTATTTATAGGATATCCGAGGTTGACAGGAGTCTGCCAAAGATCAGTTGTATCATTTTTTTTGCTGAAATAAAGATCATGTTTGCCCATGCCAGGTCTTCCATTAGATCTTAGGTAAAGTGTGACACCATCTGGGTGGAGAAAAGGGCTCTCATCATCTCCTTCGGTATTGATTGTCGGCCCGATATTTACTGGAATTGACCAGGCATCTTTTTCATCTTTTTGTGTAATAAATATATCTGACCCACCAAGTGTCCCCAATCTTTTGCTTGTAAAAATCAAGGTTCTTCCATCGGCAGATAATGTAGGTTGTGAATCCCAAGCCGCAGAATTGACCTTATGTCCCATATTGACAGGCATTGTCCATTCACCATTCATTAACATGGAGTAGTATAAATCACAACTTCCAAATGCATCTCTTCTGTCACATGCTGTGAATACCATGTATTTACCATTAGCAGCTAAGGCAAAGGCGCCTTCATTTTGTAAAGTATTGATGTCGGTTAGTGCATATGATTCGTTCCAGTGTGTCCCATCAAACTCAGATATATAAAAGTCCTCTTGTCCAGTAAAATCCGTAGGTTTCTTGACATTTCTGGTATAAATCATTTTGGATCCATCCAATGATAATGCAGGTGAATATTCTGAATTTTCTGAATTGATGCTTACTCCCATATTTATAGGCTGAAATGGTACTGGATGTTTTAAAGCAAATGTGATAAATCTTAGATTTTCTCGCTGTTTTGTTGCTTTTTTTACCTTTTCAGGTTTGTCTTTGGCTTTAATGATGTATGTATCTAGTTGGTCGGCTGCTTCTGCATGTTTTTTCAATTCTGTCTGCACCATAGCTAATGAATAATACATTTCTGGATCAAAATCAGGTTGTAGACTTATCGCTTTCTTGAAGTTTTCTTCAGCAGGTATATAGGATTTTTGTTGATAATAATTGGAAGCCAAGCGGAGATATGCTTCAGTAAAATCTGGTTTTGTTGATAGTAATTTTAGAAATTTATCGTTGCTTTTTTTTAATGCACCACTTTTAGCATAAGTTTTAGCTTCTTCAAATATTTTCTTCTCCTTCTTGGTCAAAGTCTCTTTGGTGGTTTGGGCCATAATTTCTCCACTTATAAAAATAAATAGTGTAGAAAATAGAGCGCATTTAAATATACGAATAAGCCTAATATCTGCCATGGTTTATATTTTTAATGCAAACGCAAATTACCTTCACAAAAGTTTATTGATTTGTAAAAAGTTCTAAAAAATGGTGATTTAGTTCATAGCCAGGATTCCATCAGCCGAAGATATTTCGAAAATATCAGGCAATTTTCCAAACTCCGTAAAGTATAAGGACTTTAATTTTTCTTGAAAATCTACACTAAGATCACCATTTACTAGATTGATGGTACAACCACCGAATCCGCCGCCCATCATTCGTGACCCAAGAATATGATCGTGATTTAGAGTATAATTTACCAACCAATCTAGCTCATCACAACTCACGCGATACATTTGCGATAGGCCATCATGTGATTCGTACATCAGCGCACCAAGCCATGTAAAATTATGATTTGTAAGCGCTTCTTTTGCCAATAAAACCCGATTATTCTCCTGCACAACGAAACTTACAATCCGAAAAACGTCATCATCAAGTTTAGATTGAAGTTCTATAAGATCGGTAATTTGCAAATCTCTTAAGGCTGATATTGGTTTTATATACTGGCTAATGTAAGATACTGCCGAATCACATTGTTTTCTTCTGTTATTATAATCTGTATCCAGAAGATGATGTTTGACATTGGTGTTTATCAAATAAAATCTGTGATTTTTTAATTCAAGTGGCAATAATTCAGCAGCATCGGTCCTACAATCCAATAGAATGGCTTTATCTTTTTTACCATGGAAAATACAAAATTGGTCCATGATTCCACCTTTGACACCATGATTTTGTTCTGCCAATACTGCCGTATCTACCAATTCTTTGGGCGAAAGCATTAATGAATTTAGTTTATTCAATAAATAGGTAAATCCGCATGCTATAGCTGAAGATGAAGAAATTCCGGCGCCTATCGGAAGATTGCCACCAAAACAAATCTCAGCACCACGTATGTTTTTATTTGGTAAAGCTAGGAGTACTTGAATAAAATATTTTGCCCAACTGTAATCATTTTGAGATTGTAAGGTAGCAAGGTCGATTTCGGTATATTCATCTGTATCCTTGGCTTTGATGCTGATCACAGAAGTATTATTGGCCGAGCCAGCAAACCAAATTCCCTTCTCAAGTGCGAAAGGAAGAACAAATCCTTCATTGTAATCTGTATGTTCTCCAATAATATTCGCCCTACCTGGTGCAAAGATGCAATGATCAGGTGTCTTTTTATATTGAGCAATAAATGATGCGATAATATCTTCTTTCATTGTATTGATTACACAATTGTCTGGATTTCAACAAATCTCCTATATGGACCATCTATGTTTAATAACTCGGTATGTGTACCACATTGTACGATACTTCCGTCTTCCAACACGATTATTTTATTAGCTTTTTGAATGGTCGAAAGTCTATGGGCCACAACAATGGATGTACGACTTTGCATGACTTTTTCTAGGGCTTCTTGTACCAGTTTTTCTGACTCAGAGTCTAGTGCTGATGTCGCCTCGTCTAGGATGAGGAAAGGTGGATTTCGCAATATTGCTCTGGCAATAGTCAAACGCTGCCTTTGTCCTCCCGACAGTTTTAATCCTCTGTCTCCTATAGATGTGTTATATCCATCAGGCAATGCTGATATAAAATCATGTGCATTGGCTATTTGAGAAGCTTCTTTTATTTGATCCAATGTGTAATCATTTTGCCCAAAAGTAATATTATTGCTGATCGTGTCATGTAGCAAAACCGGATCTTGAGACACGATTCCAAATAAAGATCTAAGGCTATTTATTGACATGTCCTTAATATCTATGCCATCAATGGTGATTTTTCCTTCTGTAGGATCATAAAACCTAGGTAGCAAATCTGCAAAAGTGGATTTACCGGCACCTGAAGAACCAACTAAGGCCACAATCTCACCCTTATTTATAGTAAGGTTTACGTTGTTTAGTGCTTTTTTATGAGTGTCTTTATAGGCGAAACTTACATTTTCAAAGGCGATTTTGTTTGTAAATTCCTTTTTATTAATAGCATCAGGCTTGGAAGTAATGTCATTGTGAAGATCGAGGACTCTATCTATTCTGTCTAATGCCGCTAGACCTTTTTGGATATTAAAATAGGCAGAAGAGAAAGATTTTGCAGGTTCTATTACTTGATAAAAAGCAAAAATAAAGGAAAAAAATGTTTCTGGTTCTAACTCTGCATTAAATACCAATGTAGCACCATACCACATCAAAACCGTAACTACCGAAACGCCCAAAAATTCTGATACAGGGCTAGCCAAGTCTCTTCTATTGATCACTTTGATCAGGATATCTCTAAAAAAACCATTTTCTTTTTCAAATTTACCCGCTTGGTAAGCCTCTGCGTTAAACCCTTTGATGATCCTCAAGCCACCAAGTGTTTCTTCTACATGTGATGTAAGAATGGCCATAGACTCTTGTATGTTTTCAGAGTTCTTTTTAAGTGATGTCACCGTCTTACCTATGATTATGCCTGCAAATATGACTAGAAAAAAGGCAAAAACCGTCAACTGTGGACTGATGTAAATCATATAAAATATACTTCCAGCCATTATGACTGGTGACTTAAATACGGCTTCGATCACACTTAAAATGGACCATTCTACTTCCTGAACATCTACTGTGATAGAGGACAATAATCCACCTTTTCTTTCATTAGAATAAAAGCTCAATGGTAGATCTAAATATTTTTGGAAAAGCTTTTTGCGTAGGTCATAAATGATGCCATATCTCATAGGTGTAATGAAGTACTGAGCACTGTATCTGAAAAGATTTTTTAAGAAAAAAACTACGATCAGCGCTAGACATACGTACAGTAAGGCGCTTTGTTTGCCATGTTCATTGATAAGAAAGGAAATATAATACTTGATCCACTCCATAAGATTGGTCCCTTTAGGGAGTACAGGCTCAGGGGTAGATCTTTCGAATAAAATAGTAAAAAATGGCACAAGTAGTGGAATACTTATGATTGTAAATATTGAATAAAAAATATTGGAAATAATACTTAGTACAAAACTCCGTTTATAATCCTTTATTCTGGAGATCAATCGCCAGAAGCCATTCATTTTTAAATTCTTTTGACTGATATCTTAGATTTTTACTATTCTTTGCAATTGTCAATATCAAATGTATTCATGAAGCCAGTATTGAAATCACCACTTTTAAATGCTTCGTTTTTCATCAGCGCCTTATGGAAAGGTATCGTGGTCTTGATGCCTTCGATCACAAATTCGTCAAGTGCGCGCTGCATTTTTTTAATACAATCTTCTCTGGTTTGTGCTTTACATATCAGTTTTGCAATCATCGAATCATAAAACGGTGGCACCGAATAGCCCGCATACACATGGGTATCTACGCGTACGCCATGACCTTTCGCACTGTGGAATGAGGTGATTTTACCTGGATTAGGTCTGAATCCGTTGAAGATATCTTCAGCATTAATACGGCACTCCATAGCATGCATTGTAGGGTAATAATTTTTGCCTGAGATCGGAATACCTGCAGCTACTTTGATTTGTTCTTTTATGAGGTCGTGATCTATTACTTCTTCTGTCACGGGATGCTCTACTTGGATACGCGTATTCATTTCCATAAAGTAGAAATTTCTGAATTTGTCCACCAGAAACTCTATGGTACCTACACCTTCATAATTTATAGATTTTCCTGCTTTGATGGCTGCTTCACCCATTTTTTCTCTCAGTTCGGGTGTCATGAATGGTGATGGACTTTCTTCTACAAGCTTTTGGTGTCTGCGTTGGATAGAACAATCTCTTTCAGATAGATGACAAACATTTCCGTATTGATCACCGACGATTTGAAACTCTATATGCCTTGGCTCTACTACGTATTTTTCGACATAAATACCATCATTGGTAAACGATGCTTTGGCTTCTTTTCTAGCACTATCCCATGCATCTTCAAATTCATCGTCTTTAGTAACGATACGCATACCTTTACCACCACCACCAGCAGTTGCTTTTAGTATAACTGGATAACCTATTTGATTAGCAATTTTGATTCCTTGTTTGACATCTTTTAGGAGCCCATCTGAGCCTGGTACTACAGGTACACCAGCTTTTATCATGGTTTCCTTTGCGGTGACTTTATCACCCATTTTATTTATCATCTCTGGTGTAGGTCCGATAAATTTCACACCTGATTGTCTGCATATCTCAGCAAAACCTGCATTTTCTGCAAGGAAACCATATCCTGGATGGATAGCATCCGCACCAGTCTGTATACACGCATCAATAATTTTATCTATTACCAAATAAGATTGATTAGAGGGTGCAGCACCAATAGCAATAGCTTCATCCGCATAGCGCACATGCAGAGCATCTCGATCGGCTTCAGAATACACTGCTACAGTTGCAATACCCATTTCTCGGGCCGAACGCATCACACGTAAAGCAATCTCGCCACGGTTGGCTACAAGGATTTTGTTCATGGTTCGGATATGTAAGGAATTAGGGGCATTTTATAAAGAGTCGTTTTTGGAGAGTCATTTAAACAAAGAACTGTTTATCTCAAGGCTAAGGTGTAATTACTGCATAAAAAAAGCCAAAAACATATTAGTGCATTGTTTTCGGCTTTTTTTATTCGAAGTTTTTTAGAAGTTTGGCTTCAAAGCATATTTCTCATAAAATTTAAAAATATGTCCCGCAGCTTCTTCAGCAGTATCTACTAGCCGGAATAAATTAAGATCCTCTTCGCAGATATTTTGCTCGGAGTCAAGCATGACATTTTTTACCCAATCAATTAAACCACTCCAGTACGCTGAACCAATCAGCACAATTGGGAAACGAGCTACCTTACCCGTCTGAATCAACGTTAAAGCTTCAAAGAGTTCATCCATTGTACCAAATCCACCTGGAAGTACAATAAATCCCTGAGAATACTTCATGAACATTACTTTTCGGATAAAGAAGTAATCGAATTCTAATATTTTATCTTTATCGATATACTTATTATGGAATTGCTCGAATGGTAAATCAATATTAAGTCCAACAGATTTCCCTCCAGCCTCGAAAGCCCCTTTATTAGCTGCCTCCATAATACCCGGTCCGCCACCTGAAATAACACCATAGCCACGTTCGGTGAGTAGGCGCGCGCAATCTTCTGCTATTTTATAATGGTTATTACTCTCATGAGTTCGGGCCGATCCAAAAATAGAAACACAAGGGCCAATACGGGCTAGCTTTTCAAATCCGTCCACAAACTCGGCCATAATCTTAAATATTTGCCAAGAGTCAGTAACCTTGATTTCTTTCCAATCTTTCGTTTCTAGAGCACTTCTTATTTTTTCATCACTTGTCATATAATTCACAGTTTTGATGCCATTTAAATTCGTTTTTGTTTAAGTCTATACGACAGCATTACCGCAGTATCGTAGAACC
>CALFYH010000447.1 GCA_937952155.1 uncultured Saprospiraceae bacterium | reverse complement strand
TGATCTCATCACAGAGATGTAGGTTTCTACACAAATCTTCCATAGCTTTTCGTTCAGGTCCATCACCGATAAGCAGAAGCTTGCACTTTACCTGTTTGCTCACGATGGCGAAGATACCAATCACGTCTTCTACCCTTTTGACCTTACGGAAATTAGATATGTGTACCAATATTTTTTCTCCATCTGGTGCAATGGCCTTACGGAAATGATCTTTATTTGTCTTCCTGAATCTGCTAAAGTCTATAAAATTAAAAATAACTTTGATGTCTTTTGTAATGTTAAAATTTTCAAGCGTCTCCTTCTTCAATTGTTCTGATACCGAGGTGACACCATCTGATTCATTGATGGTAAATTCTACCACAGGTGCAAATGAATTATCTGCTCCGACCAATGTAATATCCGTACCATGAAGCGTTGTCACGATGGGAATAAGAATACCCTTGGATCGCAGGATTTGTTTGGTCATATATGCTACTGCCGCATGAGGTATCGCGTAATGTACATGGAGTATATCCAATTTTTCAAATCTTACGACATCTACTAGTTTTGACGCCAAGGATGTTTCATAAGGTGCGAACTCAAACAACGGATATTCCATCGAGGTGACCTCATGAAAATATACATTGGCATGAAATGTAGTCAACCTTACAGGTCTTTTGTAAGTAATGAAATGTACATCATGCCCTTTGTCCGCCAATCCCAAGCCAAGTTCTGTAGCGACTACACCACTTCCACCAAAGGTTGGGTAACAAACTATCCCTATCTTCATTCGTCTGATTTATATTGCAATAATTAGAACATAACAAAATAATTGAAAAATCGTTTGTTATCCACCAATTTTCAAATACCTTTATCAGATGGATTGGAATAGTAGTATCAAGGGATTCAGGGCATATTTGCTGTTAGAAAAGTCACTTTCTGGCCATTCTATCGAAGCATATATAAGAGATGTAGGCAAGTTGTTGGAATTTATCATTATAAAAAAGATAGATCTTACTCCTGAACAACTTACTGGTGATCACCTTACAGATTTTATATATTTCATCAATGATCTAGGACTCGAACCCAAGAGTCAGGCAAGAATCATCTCAGGCATCAGAGCATTCTACAAGTATTTGATCATGGAAGATATAATTACTACAGATCCATCTGCACTACTTGAAAGCCCCAAACTCCAACGTACATTGCCTGATGTACTGAGCTACGAAGAGATAGAATTGATCCTATCATCGATAGATATGTCGGAGCCGCATAGCCATCGCAATAGAGCCATGCTAGAGACATTATATGCATGTGGACTTAGGGTAAGTGAGCTAATAACCTTGAGATTGAGCAATTATTTTCCTGAAGAAGGATTTGTAAAAGTTTTAGGCAAAAACAATAAAGAAAGACTCGTCCCTATTGGTGAATCGGCCATCAAATATATCGATTTGTATTTAAAGACTGAACGAAGTCTTTTGCCAGTGATACACAAAGATGCTACAGATATTGTTTTTCTAAACAGGCGTGGCAAAGGACTTACCCGTGTGATGATCTTCCTTTTGATAAAAACATTTGTAGCAAATGCTGGCATACAAAAAAGCATCAGTCCGCACACATTCCGACATTCATTTGCAACACATTTGGTAGAAGGCGGCGCTGACTTACGTGCTGTACAAGAAATGTTAGGTCATGAATCCATTCTCACGACCGAAATATACACCCACGTAGATCGACATTACCTACGCGATACTATGGTTCGATTCCATCCATTGAGTAATAGAGAGAAATAGGCAATAATACTATAGTTTTATGAATTGTCCGAATTTATATTTATAAAAATTTTTGATCACTCAAAAATTTCAATTCACTCCATCCTTTCCTTATAAAACATGAAACTTTCTTCTACAGCTTCTTTGTCCACAGTGATATCATAACATGCTTGCCCTACTGACTCCAACAATGAAAATCTGAATTCACCTTTTTGATTTTTTTTATCGGCTTTCATCAGGCCTATAATTTCGCCTGCATTTTTTACAAACTTAGGATGATGCCCATAAAGCTTTATAATAGATTTGCGTATATCAAAGAGTTCGGATTCGGAAATTTTGCCTATACGATAAGAAAGAAATGCCTCAGAAACCATTCCTATTGCTACTGCTTCACCATGCAAAAGTGGTGTACGACTGTCCATCCAGTATGACTCTACGGCGTGACCTATCGTATGGCCAAAGTTTAATATTTTGCGCAAGCCTTTTTCATTAGGATCTTGTTCTGTGACTTTTTTCTTGATGGTGAGCGATTCGAAAACCAACTGTTCGAAATCTAAAATTTTAACATCTGTGTGCTCAGTGAGTTTTTTCCAAGCATTTTTGTCAGCAATCAGCCCATGTTTGAGTAATTCCGCATATCCGCTTTTGATCTGATCTACTGGTAAAGTGGATAGGAATTCAGTAAAAATAAATACTGCTGCGGGATCTTGTATGAGGCCTACCATATTTTTAAAACCCATAAGGTCGATACCTAGCTTGCCACCAACCGATGCATCCGCTTGACTAAGCAAAGTAGTTGGTACTTGCACAAAACGAATGCCTCGCATATAAGTAGCAGCACAAAAACCTCCTAAGTCACCGATGACGCCGCCACCTAGATTTATGACTAAGGAATGTCTATCTGCACCATATCGCATCAGATTAGTCCAGATATGTTGACAAGTAGTGAGATTCTTATTTTGTTCACCAGAAGGTATTCTTATTACCTGCACTGGATTGTCCAAATGCTCCAATATATGGTGAAGACAATATTTTTCGGTATTTTCGTCTACAATAATAAAGAGAGACGACGGATCTTCATGGTTTAAAAAAGAAGTTAATTCATTCCAATTATTAATATGGATCTGATAATTCTTACAACGGATGTTTTTCATTTACTTACAAAAACCTTTATAAATTAAATAGTTTAAAAAACGGTTTTTTGGTTGGACTTAAGCTAAAAAATTATTGCCAGAATTTAAATGTGACTGAAACAGAATTTCTTCTGTCTTTATTAATATTTTTAAATATTTTTTTGACGTGCGATACATTATGCTTGGCGTGTGATGAAGTATAATTCCATCCACTACCTAAAGCAACTACCCACAAAAAGTCAAAAATATGCATAATGCAAAAAATGTATGTTTTATTTACCTTTGTATATACACTAAACTTAAGACGTTATGAAGTAACAAAAGTATCAATTCTTTACTTCTTTTTAAAATCTATGGTTCAACGCAATACTATTTGATACTAACATTTATAAAATAGTAATGTTTAGAATTTTTAAAAAACAAAAAAGCCGCAAGTAAATTACGGCTTTTCTGCTTCTAATAAATATAACTTCGGAAAAATGAATTAATCCTTATTCGCTCTCTTATAACATAGGAGCAATAACCAATGCTACAACAGACATAAGTTTCAAAAGTATATTCAATGAAGGTCCAGATGTATCTTTGAATGGATCACCTACTGTATCTCCTACAACTGTTGCTTTGTGAGGGTCAGAACCTTTATAATACATTTTGCCCTGAATATCTACACCTTCTTCAAACATCTTCTTAGCATTATCCCAAGCACCACCTGCGTTGGACTGGAAGATAGCCATCAATACACCGCAAGATGTAACACCTGCAAGGAGTCCACCCAACATCTCGGCGCCACCACCAAAACCAATAATAACAGGCGATACAACTGCCAATACACCAGGTAATACCATCTCTCTGATAGATGCTTTAGTAGATATTTCTACACATTTACCATATTCTGCTTTACCATCTGCAGCATCAAATGTTTTTTTGTCACTATCACTCCATGTCTTATATTCTGAACCATCATTTTTCTTCATGACAGCAAGTGCTGCTTTCAATTCTGGAATATCAGCAAACTGCCTTCTTACTTCCTGAATCATATCCATTGCTGCACGTCCTACTGCATTCATAGATAATGCTGAGAATAAAAATGGCAACATCGAACCAATAAGCAATCCCGCCATAACCAATGGATTGGCGACGTCAATTGATGTAAGTTTTGTAGTAGCCATATAAGCTGCAAACAAAGCCAAAGCTGTCAACGCAGCTGAACCAATTGCAAAACCTTTACCTATAGCGGCAGTCGTATTACCTACTGCATCTAGTTTGTCTGTTTTATGTCTTACATCTTTTGGAAGATCAGCCATCTCAGCGATACCACCTGCATTGTCAGCGATCGGACCATAAGCATCCACTGCCAATTGGATACCCAAATTGGACAACATACCTACTGCTGCTATTGCTATACCGTATAAACCTGCAAAATGATGCGCACCTATAATACCAGCTGCCAAAACTAAAACTGGCAATGCTGTAGATTGCATACCTACACCTAGACCAGCTATGATGTTTGTAGCAGCTCCAGTCAATGATTGTTCTACAATAGATTTTACTGGTTTTGTACCTGTACCTGTATAATGCTCTGTGATGATACCAATTGCTAATCCAGCAACCAATCCTATAATAACCGCATAAAATACACCCATTGCTGTATATTGGAATCCAGCCACATCAGTCCAGCTTTCTGGCAACATCCATTTTACAATGAAGAAAGTAGCCACAAGCATAAGTGCTGCTGAGATCAATTCTCCACGATTCAGTGCTTTTTGTGGATCTCCGCCTTCTACAACTTTTACAAAAAATGTTCCTAAGATAGAAGTCAATATACCTACACCAGAAAGAACCAATGGTAAAAGAATAGCATTCAGACCGCTAAAATTATTTGTATTTTCAAATCCTCCAGCTCCTACAAATACCGCACCTAGAACCATAGTACCTACGATAGCACCTACATATGACTCAAAAAGGTCAGCTCCCATACCAGCAACGTCACCTACATTATCACCCACGTTGTCGGCGATAGTTGCAGGATTGAGTGGATGATCTTCAGGTATACCAGCTTCTACTTTTCCTACTAGGTCAGCTCCTACGTCAGCCGCTTTGGTATAGATACCACCACCTACTCTTGCGAACAAGGCAATAGATGAAGCTCCAAATGAAAATCCTGTTAAAACAGTGATCACCTTATTGATATCTCCAGCCCACATATTATTGTACACAGCAAAAAGTAAACCTAAGCCTAGAAGACCCAAACCTACAACGCCCATTCCCATAACAGATCCACCGGCGAATGCAACTTCAAGTGCTTTTCCAAGGCTTGTTCTTGCCGCATTTGTGGTGCGTACATTGGCTTTGGTAGCTACCTTCATACCTATAAATCCAGCAAGTGCTGAACAAAATGCACCAATTACAAAAGATAAACCCACAAGTGGTGAAGATGCTGCATTCATGCCGCCCATAGCCATCAATATAGCTACAACAACTACAAAAATTGCCAAAACCTTGTATTCGGCTTTTAAGAATGCCATAGCTCCTTCAGAGATGCTCTTTGCAATTTTTGACATTTTTTCCGTACCTTCCTCTTGTTTTGAAACCCACGCACTTTTCCAAAATGTGAAAAGCAATGCTAATACTCCAAAAACAGGAATCAAAAAAATTAAACTTTGTCCCATAAGTTGTCGATTATTCGTTAATAATTATTAAATTGTTGTTAAATAAGATCGCAAAAGTACAGTTTATCCATTATATACACAAAAAATCAGTAATTTCTTTACACAAGCTTATCTATATACTTTCATGAATGTCGAGATAAGCATAAAATGCAAATGATTATATCGATCAAAAATATCTGTACCTTTGCGCCTCATGAAGCGCGAATTTACCATCAATATCATTTTGCTGTTGTTTATCAATATTTTGATAAAACCGGCATATATATTCGGTATCGAAACTGAAGTACAAAATATCGTAGGAACAGAAGCCTATGGTATGTATTTTGCTTATTTTAATTTTGTCTTCCTTTTCCAATTTATAAATGACCCAGGACTACAAAATTATAATGCACAGTTAATAGCAAAAAACAGAGAAGGAATATCTACCCTTTTTCCTGATTTGTTAATGCTCAAGTTTTTCTTTTCGACCATTTTCATCATTTTAGTCTTTATTGGCGCATATATTATCAAATTCGATAATTATTTGTTGCTATTATTGATCGTAATCAATTCCATTTTAAGTACCTTGTTTCTAAATCTAAGGGGTATTTTATCGGGCTTGGGTTATTACAGACTGGATACATTTTTCAGTGCATTAGACAAGCTGCTTATGTTGGTTTTGATGGCATTTTTTCTATATTCTCCTTATGCTAATCCCGGATTTAATATATTTTGGATGATCACAATCCAACTTATCTCCTACCTCGCAGTGTGTATTTTGCTCCTTTTCATACTATTCAAAAAGGTAAAAAATGTTCAGTTTGAGTTTTCAAGTTCGAAATACAAAGATGTAATAAAAAATAGCATGGTATATATAGCCACCGTTTTTCTCTTGGCTGGTATATATAGAGCAGACACTGTAATTTTGGGATTAATGACCAATGATTTTCAAGTGGGATTATATTCAAAAGCATATAGATTTTTAGATGCTTCAAACATGGTCATCTTACTATTCACCACATTGTTAGTCTCAGTGTTTTCGGCACTATCAGACAATAAAAAAGAGATAGAATCAATGGTGAAATTTTCTATACAGATAATCGTTGTCGTATTGTGCTGCATCTGCTTCACTATTTATTTTAATGCCGAATTTCTTTTATCTTCACTTTATGATGTTGTAGATTTAAATCTCAGTTTAATCTTAAAAATTATAAGCCTTATCATATTTATATTTGGATTGTCTAATGTTTTTGGAGCTTTAATCATAAGTATTAATGAACTAAAAAAGCTGAATTTTTATATGGTTTTTATCCTACTTATTAGTATTGTTTTGAATTATATATTGATTCCTAGTTATCATGTATTATCCTTGCCAATGGTGGCAGTCTTGGTAAGTTCCATATTATTGGTAGCTGAAATACACATATCCAAAGATTATATAAAATTCAACATATTTGAATTGTTAAGCTTACTTATTTTTATAATTTCAAGTTATTTGATATTTTATATTGTAAAAAATGCAGGTATGTCGATATTTGTAGCACTGATTTTCAGCAATATATTAACAATTATAAGTGCATTTGTATTCAAAATCCTTAACATCCAGGAATTGTATAAGCTAAAACAAATTAAATCTTAATCATTGCCAATCATTAAATTTTATAAAAGCAGACAAACATGATGAATGAGCGCCATAATTTGATGAATGGTTTGGACAATGTAGAAAAAAATGCAAAAAGCAGCAAGTTTTTCAGACTTTTGAATGACCCGATTTCTTATTGTTATGCTATATTATTTAGGGAAGTATTCTACAAATTGCACAAAACACCTGTATTAAAAACAGCAAAAACATTTTTTGGAACGCCGATGCATGTGTTACTGCCTTCTTCCACTGACATTTTCATCACTGGTGGAAAATCACATCACTCAGAGATCAGGTTAGCGAGGTATCTTATACAAAACCTGTCAAAAGATGCTGTTTTTGTAGATGTGGGAGCACATTATGGGTATTTTACTCTTTTGGCTTCAAAGCTTGTAGGGACCAATGGTCATGTTTATGCTTTCGAGCCTTCACCAGCTACTTTCAAAATTTTGTCTATAAATGCACAGAATCAAGGCAATATTTCAATAGTCAATAAAGCTGTCTCAAATATACATGAAGACATTGTTTTTTTTGAATTCCCAAATCAGTATTCTGAATATAACTCGATGAATAACGATCAATTCAAAAATCAAAGCTGGTATAATAATAATAAACCGAAGGAGTTTACAATTGCTTCTGAAGTTTTGACTGAATTCTTCAATTCCAATCAAGTCAATGCAGCTTATATTAAGATAGATGTTGAAGGTAATGAACTCAATGTAATGAAAGGACTTGAAAGGTATTTATTAGATCATTCACCGATTATTATCATGGAATACCTGCTGAATGAACAAAGTCATTATGCAGACGCTGAATCATTATTAAGAGCCATGGGATATAAGCCACATATTATCACAGATAATGGAAGAACTGATATTGTCACTAATGTGAAAGAATATATGGAGCGATGTAATTCCAATTCTGATAACATCGTATTCGTCAGATTAAATAATTGAATACCATAAAACATTAAAGTGAAATTATTTGATTAATTTTGCCACCTTAAAAGCTGATTCGCTTTAAATTTTTTATAAAAAAACGAGTGGCAACATCTGTCAGTGCTCCGTAACATTAAAAGTTCATGGGTAAAGAATACAATTTATCAGAGTTTGTAAATCAAATATTAAGGTGGAAAAAGGAGCTCATTATCGCAACCACTGTTATAGTGGTATTAAGTGTTATCAGTAGTCTTTTATTGCCAAATTACTATCAAGCTGACACTACCTTCTATGCAGCCAGCCCAGATCTTGCAAAGCCAATTCCCATAGGTGGTGACGAAAAAGATGTGCGAATTTATGGAGATGACAACGACCTAGACAGGCTTTTTACCATCGCATCCTCGCATGAGGTATTGTTTTATTTGATCGATTCATTTAAATTATATGATCATTTCAAGATAGATCCGAACAATGCAAAGGCAAAATTTAAGGTAAGAGAGAAATTGCTAAATAACTATAAAACCATCAAAACCAAATATGGCGCACTCTTACTGATTGTGGAGGATAAAGATCCAGAAATGGCAGCAAAATTGGCTAATGCAGCCAGAGAAAAAATAGAAAGTATCGCCCAGCATGTTGTAAAAAGCAGTCAGGCAAAATTGATTGAAAATTATAACGCCAACATCTTAAAAAAACAAATTCAATCTGACTCATTGGCAAATAGACTCAAGAGAATAAAACAATCATCTGGAGTATTTGAGACTTGGGGACAAACATCATTATATAATAAATTGCTTACCGATGCCGAATCCGATTTGGAAGAAGCCCGTGGTAAAATAGCCTTTTATAAAAAGTATCCTGCTTACAGAGACTCGGTGATTCGGTATATGGCAGAAGAAATGGGTGCATTAAACAAAAAGAACAAAGCGATGACCGAGTTGGAAAAATATGCACCTGTGCTCTCAGAATTGAAACAATTGGAGCAAGAACAAGCAAGAATCCATGATCAGATCAGTCTAGACAAGGAGCGTTTAAAACAATTGAATGCTACCTATTCTGTGCCATTTACCGCCTTGCACTTGATAGAAGCCGCAGATGTTCCTGTCCAAAAGTCTAGACCAAAACGGGCCATAATAGTACTTATTGCAAGTCTGTGTGGCATTATGCTAAGTATTTTGGCTGTTTTTGTGATAGACAATCTCAAAAATTCTGAAAATAGACGAACGAATTAATATGTTGTCTTCCGTGATATCACCTTCAAAAATCACCAATCAATATCTTTTTCGTTGGTTTTTGGGCCTAGTATCACTTGCCATCGTCTTGTCTGTTTTATTAGAAAATTATATCCCATTCATTATACCCGTAATTGCAATTGGAATAGGATTGCTTTGGAATGACTATCGCAAATTGTTCTATTTTATTTTCATGGTTTTACCATTTTCGGTAGAAATGTATTTCGAAGGTGCCGGACTTGGGACTGATTTGCCTTCAGAACCATTAATGATATTTTTATGTGGACTCACAATTTTGTATTTGCTTTCACAAGATGTGGTGGTAAAGAAAAGTTATATTTTCCATATAGTGACCTTTTTTTTATGTCTGCATGTCTTTTGGATTTTCATCACAGCCATCAATTCTGAATCAATTTTTGTATCATTTAAGGTGCTCTTAGCTAAAATATGGTACATCCTACCCTTTTTTGTGTTTCCGCTAATTACTTTCCAGTCAGAATCACAATTTCACAAAGCATACAGGATCCTATATTCATTTCTATTTATCGCCATTCTGATTGTTTTGATACGTCATGCTTTTGAAGGATTTAGTTTTGCATCCAGCTATGATGTAGTGAGACCATTTTTTAGAAATCACGTGAGTTATGCAGCCATTAGTGTAGTATGTTTGCCTTTTGTGTGGGCATTTATGCGGATCAATACATTGGAAAAAAAATCTAACAAATGGATGATATTAGTATTTTTAGTTTTCATAATTGGGATCTACTTTAGCTATACCCGCGCAGCCATTTTATCTATGGTCATTGCAGTTGGTGCTTATTACATCATTAAAATGCAATGGGTAAAGCACGCATTGGCTTTAAGTAGTATTGTAGCGATAATTGGTATTATATTTTTGGCTTGGGACAATAAATATATGGATTTTGCACCCAATTTTGAAAAGACCATTACACATACAGAGTTTGACAATTTGCTAGAAGCTACATATAAACTGGAGGATATTTCATCGATGGAGCGTGTATATCGATGGATGGCTGGAATAGAAATGATTAAAGATCGTTTTTGGATGGGATTTGGTCCTGGTACTTTTTATTCCAATTATAAATCATACTCCATCTCCAGATTTCAGACTTACGTAAGCGATAACCCTGATCAATCCGGTATTCATAATTATTTCCTCATGACATGGGTAGAACAAGGATTTATAGGTTTTATCATTTTCATCTGCTTATGCTTTGCACTGCTTATTGAAGGCGAAAAAGTATATCACCAATGTACTAATAGCAAGGATAAGTATTTGATAATGGCTGCTACATTAGGCTTTATCATCATATTTGCGATGTGTCTTATCAATGACCTGATCGAAACAGACAAAGTAGGTCCATTTTTCTTTTTTAATATGGCCATTTTGTTATTTTTCTCTGCCAAATATAAAGATCAAAATCCTCAAGTCTCAAAACCAGATTAAAAACCTAAACATCTTGAATCAAAAACCAGAAATTGTGCCTTCCGTTCATGAACCGGATGAAAAGTCAGCATTGGACCACCTGAAGATAAGTAGAATTATTTTACCTGCTTTAATTGGTCTCGGTGTGGTTGGCTATCTCATGAGCCGACAGTTGGATTTGGGTGAGCTGAGAAAGTTGGACAGTAATTTCCACACCTTGTTTTGGGTAAGTATGGCTTTGTTGATGTATGTGATCAGGCACATTTTTTTTACCATTCGCTTGATGATAAATTCAGATTTTGCCTTCTCATGGCGGAAGTCTCTACAGCTGATAGTTTTGTGGGAATTCAGCACATGCGTCTCGCCAACGAGTGTCGGTGGCGCAGGTGTAGCCTTGTATCTACTTACAAAAGAAAAGATTTCGGCGGCAAAAACTATAACTATTGTCGTGTACAGCATGGTGATGGATACTGTATTTTTGGGTAGCGCATTACTTATTTTATACCTTATTATTGGCCCAGTCATGATACGTCCTGGCATGAATTCTATTGCTGATATTGATGGTTATGGCATGACATTCCTTACAGTTCTTTGTTTTATGCTTATTTATGGGTCAATATTTTTTTATGGTTTGTTTGTAAATCCAAACGCCATCAGAAAATTGATACTTATAATCAGAAAGATTTCATTTTTACAAAAATTCAGACATAGCTTAGAACAGACGGCAGATGACGTAATCATAGCAGCTCAGGAGCTCAAAAAGAAACCATTTATCTTCTTTTTACAAACTTTTGCGTGTACGGCAGGTGGTTGGATAGTAAGATTTTTAGCCATAAACTGTCTCATTATTTCATTTGTATCGGATTTTAGATCCTCCTTAGCAGATCATTTTATCATTTTGTCCCGTGGTATGGCTATGCACATCATCGAAGCATTCAGCCCTACTCCAGGAGCAGCAGGCGTAGCTGAATTTCTGTTCGGTGGATTCTTTAGTGATTACATTCCCATCGGTCTTGCAGCGCTGATCGCATTGATTTGGCGACTATTTGGATATTATAGCTACCTTATTGCGGGAGCATTGGTGATCCCAGTGTGGATACGGCGGATAAAGTCCGAGAAAAAATAACATCAATCAAATTGGATTTCGTACATATTTTTCCAGTACTTGCCAGTAACTAGAAATGTCTTTTTATTCGGCAAATAAGCGATGCCATTTAAAACTTCGCCATCCTGATTTTCAGCTTTGAGCGCACTCATATCTGCTACAGATATAATTTTTCCTGTGGATGCTTCGATTTTTGCTATCTGGTCAGTCGTATAAATATTTGCATAAATATATCCATCCACGTATTCTAGCTCATTTATATAGGTAGCTTCATTTTCACCACCATAAACAGAAACAACTTTTTCGACCGCCATATTTTCAGGATTTAAGAATGTCAATTTATGACTTCCATCACTTACGATCAGAGACTTTCCATCGTTGGTCAAGCCCCAGCCTTGGTCATTTGTAGAACGAAAACCGGTTTTGTTCAATTGATTCAGATCCTTATCATATATAAAGCAGATGCCTTCCTGCCATGTGATTTGATATACTTTATCATTTAATACAGTCAATCCTTCTGCAAAAACTTCATTGGCCAATGCCACATTTTTTATCACTTGCCCAGTCGATGGGTTTACTTTACGAACGAGTGATTCTTTGTACTGCCCACCACTTTCGTACAGGATACCATCAGAAATTTCTAATCCTTGGGTGTATGATTTGCTATCGTGTGGGATAACTTTCAGTTTTCGGTACGTCATCGGCGAAGGTGCAATATCTGATACGACATTAAATGGAACGTCTATCGTTTTTGACTTATTTCCTTTATATATCTTAATGTCAATATGGTAGTTGCCCAATGGTAATGCCTTAGTATCAATATCAAATTTAAAACCATCAGCCGTTTTTGGTATTGGTTTACCATTCAATGTGACGACCGTTGAGTCTGCCTTTTTTAGATTTTCATCATTTAATGTTAAGGTCAAAGTACTACCCATTTTCACCTTTGTATTTAGTGCAGGTGACTTCACAACATCAGGATATCGTAAGCTTCTTACATCAAAAGAAAACATAGGATACATATACACTATGGCTGCTGCCAATAAAAGCACAAGGATTATTATCGCATTTCGCTTAGAGCTATTCATCGATTATCAAATTTTACGCAAAGTTATTCAAAATTAAAAGCATGAAGTGGTAAATCGGTCTCGTTTACATTTTATTATAAGCTTTGAATGCTTCATTGAGCAATTTGAAGTCTATCTGACCTTTATTCACTGTCAAATGATCGGCTATAGCCAATGATTTTCTAATACGGCTGTCAGAATTTTTGACATTTCCTACTAGATAAAGCAATGTTCGCTTTTTGCCTGGTGTAAGTGACATAAAATATTTTTCAGCTTGTGGATCCTGATCCAGTACTTCTCTGAATTCTTCAGGAACAGGCATTCCAAATTCTGATTGATCTTTTTGCATTACAATCCGAATTGGAGTTTCGGGTTGTACACCAAGGATTTTAATATTCTTTTGATTCAACATCACAAACCAGAAATTCTTATTTGGCATCAAAGCGGCATTAATGGTCAGCTTTTCATTGATGCGACAAATGACTCTGCGATCTGCACCCTCGATAAATTTGGTAGCTATCTCTTCAGGTACAGTAAAATGCCATCCCCATAATGGTGAGTCGGGAAATACTGTTGCAACTGAAACAAATTCTACTGTTTCTGACATGAGGAAATCAGATTGCACTTTCGTCAATTAGCATTTTTACTGCGGCTATCTCTCTAAATTTTTCCTTTGCATCGCCAGCTGGAGTGCCATAATAGGTTTTGCCACCTTCGAGGTCTTTGGATACACCACTTTTGCCCAAAATAACAGACTTTGCACCAATGTGCACATTTTGAGCAATACCTACTTGTCCGTAAATGGTGGAATAATCACCGATACTAGATTTTCCGGCTATGCCAGTCTGTGCGACGATAAGACAATGTTTACCAATCACGACGCCATGGCCGATATGTACCTGGCAATCCATTTTGGTACCTTCACCTATAATCGTTTCGCCCGAAACTCCACGATTTATGGTACATCCTGCGCCGACTTCCACATCATTTTCTATAATGACACGTCCACCAGAGCGCCATTTTGTATAATGTCCATTTATTTTTTTGAAGTAGAAAGCGTCTGTACCAATCAATGCACCAGCTTGGATATTAACGCGGTCACCAATGATCGTTCCATCTCCGATAAATGCACCTGACTGAATATAGCAATCATTGCCGATTATAACATCATGTCCAATGACAGCACCATAATCAATATGGGTATTATCTCCGATTTTCAAATTTTCGCCCCGATCGGATGACAAATACTTCATTGGTCTTTGTTCCCAAACCATCTGATTATATACAGCAAAAGGATCGTCAGTAATCAGCAACACTTTGCCATCAGGACAAGGTACTTCCTTATTGATAATAATAATGGTAGCTGCCGAATTCAATGATTTGGCATAATATTTTTCTACATCTACAAAAGTGATATCTCCAGGTCTTACTTTGTGTATTTCGTTGATACCCAAAGCAAATAACGAAGCATCTCCATATAATTTAAGCCCGTATTTTTGGGCAATCTCAGCTACTGATACTGGATTTTGAAAATTCATACACTTGAATTTTGTTAGTTCTTCACTAATTTTACATTTACCATTTTGTACATCAATCTGCTGATATCCTTGTCATTGAGCTTCAAGGTGCCACGGATAGTGATAGCATCTGCCGAATATTTGATACCTTCTAATGCTTCTACTTCCATTACTGTTTCTGGGCCTGCTCCGCCGCAAAAAAAACACATACTATATGGATAAGCTGAAAAAATAAATTCCTTATGCGACTTATAGCCTTCGATAGGAATAATATATCCTTTGATAGTAAATTCTTTGTTTTCCAATGCTTTTACGGACTCGCTAAATACAGGTTTATCCACCTTAAATCCCATCAATTCGTCGTATTCCTTTTTATAACTAATCTTAGCCAAAGACTTCCATATATTGTCTTCTTTTGGTGTTTGACTGTAAATAAGGGATGAACAAAACAATAAAGATATTATAAAAATTAATGATCTCATGCTGTTAATTTTTGTACATTATAATTCAAATATTTCGGCGTTCTCGAGTGTGTAAAGCAAGCTTGACGCATCCTTAGGATTGACAAGTAAGGTGCCTTTTACTTTAACTTTTCGCTCCGTAATTTTTACCTTCTGATTGTTTTTCATAAATACTTGCATCGCTGTTTCTGGGCCAGCTTTTCCACAGAAAAAACAAGTACTTTGGGGAAATTTGCTCAACATAAAATGACTTTGGGAAATCTGACCTGTCAGCGGAATAATGTATCCTTCAACTTCTATGATTGTCCCATCAATTTTCTCAACTGCACCAGATATTTTCGGAATTTTGGTTTCCATCATGTATTCCGGATTGTATGTCGTGCGAAATGTAACCAAACCCAAGGTCGTCCACATATCCTTGGATTGCGCATTGATACCTATCAATACACTAAGATTAAAAATCACGAAAACCCAATATTTATTTGGAAAAATGGCCACTACTTCGCTTTGTTCTTTAATAACGATTCACAATCGAGAATTGATTCAAACTTTCTCTATTTTTGTGATAAAGTTTTGTTAATGTCGGTATTCGCCGCTTGAATTGCTGGTATTATAGAAGCAATTATTCCTAATATCAACGAAACACCCAATACCCACCATTCTTCATCCAGAAACTTCCATCCTGTAAAACTATACCTGAAGTCTGCTTTCAAATATTTGGCTACAAGTTCCATTCCTATATGACTTAAGGCTGTACCTATCAAAAATCCAATAATCGCTAATATTAATCCTTCTAAGATAATCAACATGAATACCTTAATCCTACCCGCTCCTAACACTCTGATGATTGCCAGCTCATACTTACGTTCTCTCATGCTTTTGAAAAGAGAAATAAAGATACTAAGTGCCGACACCATAGCTATCAAAATCGCCAACCACCTTAGCGCCTCTGTACCAACACCGATCATATTGTAAAGCCTGTTTATCTCAATAGCTGGTGAAGCTGCCTGCATTTCGGTGTTTTCATTGATATTGCGACCAAAATTGAGTGCCTGAAAATTGGTTCTGCTCTTGTATTGAATCAAAACAGAAGTTATCTCCTGTTCTTGATGGTGCAGCAAGTCGGAGTTGCTATTGTCATGTAGGTGAGAATCACCGTGTTCGTGATTATCTCCTGTTTGTTCGTTTTCTTCATGTGCATGATCTTCATGTGCATGTCCTTCGTGGCCTTCTGCTTCATGATTATGATTTTCTTCGGATTCATCATGTTCTGCCTCATCTCCATGACCAGCATGAACCAACCAAATAGATGCTGTATTGGTCAAAATCAACTGATCTACCACTGCTCCTGTACCTTCCAATATACCTACAACTACAAAAGACTGTTCGTCGTGGGTATGATCGTCAGCATTAAAACCATGAGAACTCACAAATTTATCACCCAATTTGAGCCCAGTTTCTTCTGCTACTGACTTCCCGATCGTAACTTCAAAGTCTTTTGCCCACAACTTACCTTCATTCAATTTTGCCTCATACAAAGCAGGAAAGTCGTGGTTGGTACCTACTATCCTATATGTCTTAAAATTATCACCCAAAGAAAGTGGAATCGCCTTTTTGATCAATGGATGCAAATCTTTTAATAAAGGTGCTGCATTTTTGATTGGAATATTGCCAGTAGGATTGTCCACATGGTACATATTACAGAGAATCATCTGTAATGGACTACCTTTAGCTCCTACGACAAGGTCTATTTCAGCCAAATTTTTGTCAAATTTATCTTTGAGCTGATGATTGAAGAGAAGTAAAAAAGAAATTAAACCTACACCCAAGCCAAAAAGTATAATACTCATGAGCAAATTGAGTGGATTTTTGATGATGTTGCGCCAAGCTAATTGAAGGATGCTCATTATGATTGTAGGATTACATGGTTAGGTATATTGTCTTTAAGACGAGTATCATGGGTTACTATTACGAGTGCTGAGCCCGCAGCTTTAGCTTGTTCTTTCAGCAATTTCAATACCTCATCACAATTAATATCGTCCAATGCCGAAGTAGGCTCATCAGCTAGAATAACTTTCGGTTGGTTAATGATAGCACGTGCGATAGCTACTCGTTGTTTTTCACCTTGACTTAGATCTTTGATATGTTGATTGGCTTTGTGACCAATATTTAACCTATCGAGCAGTGACTGAGCAGCTTTTTTGTCTGAAGTTTTGCCTGCCAAACTTTGGGCAAGCATAACATTTTCGATAACATTCAAGGCATCGACAAAGTGATTTTGCTGAAAAATGATACCAATGTTTTGGCCTCTGAATTGATCCGTGGCAGCACCTGAAAGCTTGTTTAGCTCGCGGTCGCCAATGATGACACTACCTTGTTGTACCGAAAGAATGCCACCCAATAAATGGAGTAATGTGGTTTTTCCAACACCTGATGTACCCAAAATCAACAAAATATCGTTTGCTTTGCATTGGATGTCAGGAAAAACAATCGGTGTACTACCGGGATACTTATATTTTACATCTTTTGTTGCAATCATGATGCAAAGATAGTGAAAGGAAAGGAAAAATGTAAAATAGAAAGATCGTAGAAAACAAAAGATTATACATGTTATTTTACTATATATATATATCCATTATTATCAGCTACTAACATTCTATCTTTGTCTAATAATTTAATTTTACGGCCATTTAATTGGTTGGGTAATGAAAGGGAAAGTGATTTTGCAAATGTACCCGAAGATATATTGAATTCACCAAGCATTCTACCAGCATTTGAAGTAGAAGGACCTAAATCCGATACATAATTCCAATTGTTACCTACATAATAAATTCTTCCAGCTTGGTCGATTTCAATATCCATGATATCACTTAACTGTTCTTCTTTATTAAAAGGTACTGGTGTAAATTTCTTATTTTTTGAAATGAAATACATGGATCTCAATTCATTAACATTTTTGGTTTCCACGATCTTATCTTTACTATTATCAAAAAGATCACCGATATCATGAGTATTTTTATAACTTGAAAAAGTTTTGAATTTCTTTTTTAACATCGGAATTTGAGAAGTCATTGTTCCCAAGGGTGCAAAAGGAATATATCTTGAAAAATAGTGGTAAAATATCAATGGCTCAGTAGAACCATTACCATCAAAATCCCCGACGTACATTTTGACCGGAAGCGAATCAGATGCAGTCCATTTATTATTAAGCCCTGTATTTCCTGCTAAGATATCTAATATACCATCTTTGTTTAAATCTGAAAACGCTAAAGAATTCCACATACCATAAACTCCATCCACACCATATTCCTTTGATTTGTTGGTAAGCGTACCTTTCCCGTCATTTTCAAGAATCATAATACTCATCCAGTCTCCACACATCACCAAATCTACCTTTTTATCTCCATTAATATCGACCCAATGTGCATCGGTGATCATACCGTATCTTTCTTTATATCCGATTTCTACGCCCATTCCATTTCTATTGCGCAGGATAAAACTATATGGTGATAAGCCATAATTGCCTGGAATAGATCTACTGCCCACAAATATATCTTCAAATCCATCACCGTCATAATCTGCAATTGCTATGCAACTACCATTGGTATGTGGCAATGATAAAGGAATCCTACGAAAATCGCCATTGCCATTGTTCATATAAATCCTATCTTCTAGGGTCTTGTCCAATTCTTTAGCTTCATTGCCACCACTTACGACATAGATATCTTTATCTCCATCTGCATCAAAATCAATCAATGCGGCATCCACGTCTTCATATTTGGCATCTGCAATAAAGTCAGGTGTTTTTTTCAATGTGAAAGATCCATCTGATTTGCCCAAAAATATTCTTGCTGGTTGATTTTTTGCACCACCAACAAACATATCCATAATCTTATCATTATTAAGGTCGGCACTAATCAAAGCTGGACCCAAATTGGAAAGTCTTTCAGGGATCAGTTTTTCATTATTTTCATCATTGTATTGATTTTCTTCATGGCGAATAGGCAAAACTTCAAAACTTTTTGTGGGTTGATTTTGTACAAATGTATATGGTTTCAATTCACTATTTGTCGGACGATTTACCACCAAATTTTTATTTATCTCAGGCTTATTTATAGTTTGAGTCATTCCATCAGGCCATCGTATTACCATTGAGTCAATCACATTGTTTGCGCCTAATCCGAAATGCACCCGATGGCTTGAAGATGACATGAATCCTCGAGTCGTTTGCACTTCTTTTGATAACAATCCTTTAGCATAATATAAAGAAACCTTACTTCCTTTGACAGTTGCAAATTCATTATTTCCTTGGAGTGTTACAGAAACATAAGATTGTTTTTGGGCTTTATTTTCGTACAAAAATGCTTCCTCGTTAATATTGTTTGTAATAATATCTAAGTCTCCATCATTATCAAAATCACTATATGCTGCACCAGTAGAAAAAGATGGTTTTCCTATTAAAGATTTGCTAATATCAGTATATTGTAGATCACCTGTACTTCTGAAAAATACATTTTTTAGTGGCTCGGAAGGCATATTTTCTATCAATTTTTTAGTCCTGTCTGGGTTTGCTTTTGGATTTTTGTTATCCAGTTCATTCAAAAAATTGATGTAGTCTAGGTTGTTTGGTCTTTTGACGATACCATTCGTAATGAAAATATCATTTTGGGTATCATTATCGAAATCTTGCAGTAATACAGACCAACTCCAGTCAGTAGCAAAAGTACGCGTAAATAATGCTATATCAGTAAATGTGCCTGTTTTTTGGTTTATCTGAAAATGATTTCGCGCTGTCTGAATCAAAAAACCAAACTCCTTCTTTATTTGTTTTATCTGGTCAGAATCTTCGCCTGCAGATACTAATACTACGGCTGGGTCAAAAGGCATCATGTCTGTAGTAAAAATATCCAACCAGCCATCATTATTCATGTCTGCCATATCTACACCCATGCTAAACTGCGTTGTGTGGGTCACAGCCGAACTTATAGATTCTTTAAAAGTTTTGTCACCATTGTTCAGATATAAATAATCGTTCTCGTGAAAGTCATTACCAACATAAATATCGGTCCAACCATCATTATTTACATCACCCAAAGACAAACCCAATCCATATCCAAGTGGACTACTATATATTCCTGCACGGGCTGTAACATCTTCAAATTTTCCATTTTCTTTTAACTTATTTTCATAAAAGACGTCGCCAGCTAAAGTGTCTTTCAGATTTCTCTTATCTATTGTGCCATAACTATTTACATTATGAATATTCTGATTGAGCAAATACATATCTAGATCACCATCTCTATCAAAATCAAAAAAACCAGCATGAGTCGAAAATCCCTTAAAGTCCAAGCCATAAGTTTTAGACATTTCCTTAAAAGTATTGCCACCTTGGTTTATGTACAACAAGTTATGATCATCTGGGTTATTATCATTCATTGCTACTTTACATACATATATATCAATCAAACCATCATTGTTGACATCATCCATAGCTACACCTGTGGACCATGTTTTATAGTCTTTGATCCCTGCTTT
>CALFYH010000446.1 GCA_937952155.1 uncultured Saprospiraceae bacterium | reverse complement strand
GATAGCTTTGCCATAAGCTTGCACCAACTTGTTGAATGACGAGTCAGCTTTGGATTTTTGGTATTCAGATTCTAAATAACCTAAATCATTTTTATCAACTGGTTTCGTTTCATTTTTGCAAGCAACAAAATTTATTATTAGCAAAAAGTAAAGGAGATATCTCATTTGTATATTTTGGATATTGTTTTGAAAGCTCAAATTTAGCTAATTTTGAAAAAGAATCACCGCTTCTACATTATTTTTCATAATCTGAGAATCAATACATTGTGAATTCTGAGTTAATTTATTAAACACATTAATTATTTGTATAATACTTTATTTCTTTATTTGTAAAAACTTGTATTCCTTATATTCGAAATTGTAGAAATCATTCCGATGTACGGATAATCTTTTATGGATTTTGTCAAATAAATCTATATATTTGAGCGGTATTTGATCTTTTTAAGCGCTTTTAAAATTAAAAGTTAAAATGATAGGGAATTCGCTTAAATGTATATTTCTCATTATGATTTTAAATGTATATGTCGGACAGGCTCAAACGGATTTTCCGTATAAGCAGCCTGATGATGCCATTTTAGGCCTAGCTGATTATAAGCCAGCACCCGTGATTAGAATGAAACACGACGCTTCGATAGCGGTATTGCTGTATCGGAATGCTTATAAAAGTATTGAAGAAATGTCAGCCCCAGAAATGAAATTGGGTGGAATTCGAGTCAATCCTATAACAAATGGACCTGGTAGAGTGAGCTATTTCATCGATATGACGGTACTAGATGTAGCATCAGGAGTTGAAAAAAAAGTAACAGGACTTCCTACTAATGCTAAGCTTTCAAATCATATCTGGTCGAATGATCAATCAAAAATGGCATTTACCAACACAGTGGAAAATGGATATGAGTTGTGGTATCTTGATTTGAAATCACTTACTTGTAAAAAATTGTCACAACCAGTAATTAATGCAGCAGTTAGCAATGTTTTACTCTGGACAAAAGATGATCAAAAGATCCTTGCTACAACCATTGTTCCTGATAGAAAGACGTTGACTGACAGCAGGATGAGCATACCTACTGGACCGACTATATCGGAAAATAATGGTAAAAAAGCACAAAACAGAACCTATCAGGACTTGCTAAAAAATGCAGTCGATGAAGATAATTTTGAGATTTTGGCCACTTCAGAAATAACAGCCTTCAGCCTAAATGGACAACAAAGCCTGTTCAAAAGTGCGGCAATGTATGGATCCATGAATTTCTCTCCTGATGGCAATTATTTTTTGACGTACGAATTGCAAAAACCATTTTCATACATAGTTACTTACGATAGGTTTCCTGCGGATATTAATCTGAGTGACAAGACAGGAAAATTTATCAAAACATATCACCAATACCCTTTGACAGAAGACTTACCCAAAGGATTTATGGCAGTGCGGAAAGGTAAAAGAAGTATCCAATGGCGTGCAGACAAGCCAGCTACCTTGTATTGGGTTGAAGCCTTGGATGGCGGAGATCCTGCCATAGAAGTCGAAGCGCGTGATGTTATTTATGCGCAAGATGCACCATTCACTGAGAAGCCAACCTTTATTGCAAAAACAAAAGAAAGGTTTGGTGGCATAGTTTGGGGAAATGAAAAAACGGCAGTTTTATACGAACGTTGGTGGAATACAAGGAGCGAAAGAACATTGGTTTTTAATCCTTCGGATAGCACGCAAGCACCTAGACTTTTCAATCAAAGGAATTCGCAGGATAACTATGCAGATCCTGGAGATTTTGTGACCAAAAGAAACCAATTCCAACTGAATACCTTGGACTTGACGGATGATAACCTATATATGATCGGTGAAGGATTTACACCAGAAGGAAAATTTCCTTTTATTGACCAGTATAAAATTAGTGATTTTACTAAGAAAAGATGGTATCAATGCAAGGAGACAAATAGACTGGAACAAATCATTTCGGCGATTGATATCAAAAAAGGACAATTTCTCACCCGATTAGAATCAAAAACATCTTATCCAAATTATTATATCAGAACTCTCAAAAATAATGATTTAAGGCAGATCACACACAATGTCAATCCATTTAAAGTCTTGGATGATGTCCACAAAGAGATTATCAAATACAAGAGAGAAGATGGTGTGGATCTTTCTGCTACCTTATATCTGCCAGTTGGTTATGATAAGACCAAAAAAGAAAAATTGCCTATGATCATGTGGGCTTATCCTACGGAATTTAAGGATAAAGCAAGTGCTGGTCAGGTTACATCAAACGCGAATGAATTTACTTTTCCATTTTACGGATCACCTTTATATTGGCTTACCAAAGGATATGTTGTCTTGGATGATGCGGCATTTCCGATAGTCGGAGAAGGAGACAAAGAGCCCAATGATACTTTCATACCACAATTGGTGTCGAATGCCAAAGCGGCCATTGATGCTGTGGATGGTTTGGGATATATAGATAGAAACAAAGTAGCTGTAGGCGGACATTCTTATGGTGCGTTTATGACAGCAAATTTGTTGACGCATTCTGACCTTTTTGCTGCTGGTATCGCACGAAGTGGTGCTTATAATCGAACATTGACGCCATTTGGCTTCCAATCAGAAGAACGAAATTATTGGGAAGCACCTGAAGTGTATGATGCCATGTCACCATTTCAAAATGCGGATAAAATGAAATATCCCTTGCTGATGATCCACGGTGAAGAAGATAATAATTCTGGTACTTATACCATGCAAAGCGAACGATATTTTAATGCATTAAAAGGTTTGGGTGCTATCACAAGATTGGTTATCTTGCCGAAAGAAAGTCATGGCTATGCCGCTCGAGAATCTATCTTGCATATGCTGTGGGAACAAGATCAATGGCTGGATAAATACGTTAAAAATCGGGTAATAGACGTTAAACCATGACGAAATGAGGAGATTTTTAATATGGATTTTTATAGCTTTTACGACTATCGCAAGTGGCCAAAATCCCGTCTTGCAAAGTGGCCCTATGTTAGGACCTGTTACCTTGCGAGATTGCAGCATTTGGTTTCAGACCAAGACAGAAGCAACGGTACAAATAGCCTATCATATGGTTGATGGAAATAAAGAAGAAAATTTTTCATCAAAGGTGGTTACCCAATCAGAAAAGGCTTTTACAGGCACTATCCATCTTACAAATTTGTATCCCGGCACAAAATATGAGTACCACATTTTGGTAGATGGGAAACGAGTAAGCACTACTGCTCCTTTAGTATTTACGACACAAGAACATTGGCAATTTAGAAATGATCCACCTGATTTCTCCTTTGCTGCCGGATCTTGTATGTACATCAATGATGCAACATATGACAGACCGGGTAAGCCATATGGTGGAGAATATGAAATACTAAGCCACATTGTTGCTTCTAAACCGCAATTTATGGTTTGGCTTGGTGATAATATCTATCTCAGAGAGGGAGATTATGAAAGTCGTTCGGGGATTTATTATCGCAATACACATACCAGATCACTCAAAGAGCTTCAACCATTGTTATCTGCGACGCATCATTATGCTATTTGGGATGATCATGATTATGGTACCAATGATGCCGACTGGACCTATCCGCTCAAGCAACATTCTTTGGATGCTTTTACGGATTTTTGGCCATCAGAATCCTACGGCGCTGGTCATACAGAAGGCATTACAAATAGTTTTGTATGGAATGATTGTCAATTTTTTATGCTCGACAATAGATGGTATAAGACCGTACAAAGAGAAGACGGAACTATTTTGGGTGATCAACAAAAGTATTGGTTTAAAGAAGCCTTGCTTGCCAGTAAAGCAGCTTATAAGTTTGTAGCAGTTGGTGGACAGTTCTTGAGTGACTTTGCAGGTTTTGAAAATTTTGCCAATTATAAGGAAGAAAGAGAAGAGATTATACAATTTATCGAAGAAAATGACATTAAAAACGTGGTATTCTTAACAGGAGATCGTCATCATTCTGAGATTTCAAAAATGGTAACAAAGTCAGGAAATGTCATCTACGATGTAACTTCATCGGCGATTACATCCACGACATATGACCACAGCCAGGAACAAAATACTTTTAGAGTCCCGGGCAGTATGATTTCCGTGCGCAATATTGCGATTTTTAGTATCGATGGTAAGAAAAATGAAAGGAAGCTGCATGTTGTTTTTAAGAATACCTTAGGTGAAGAGGTGTATAAGTATAATTTTGAGTAAAAGAGAATTTGTCTAAAATGAAGTATATATTTATTTTGTTGCTTTCTTGTCTAAGCCTTCCATATGTTCTTGGACAAACTGTGATTTTTACTAATGGAGGAGCTAGTTATAATAATATTGATAATACACAAGCAACTTTCCCTGTTGTAGATAATTATGGACCAATTGATATCTCAAATTGTACTAGTGTGCGGTTTAGTATGAATTTTAATTTCAGTGACCCATGGTCTGGGAATCCTAGGATGGAATCTCCTGAAACATGTTTTGCAGGTGGATGTACTGGTGTTGTAGGAGATGCTTTGGTTGGTGACTGTTTTAATTGTTGGGATTTCCTGAATGTAGATGTTTTTTTGGATGGTAGTTTAGTTTTTAATGAATTAATTGGTGTTGTTGGTGAAACAAGACAGTCCGGCGTAATATCATGGACAGGTTGTACTAATGGTGCTTCAAATATTACGATTGAAATTACAAACATGAATTGGGCTGCTCATGAGACAAATTCATTTTCAAATCTTCAGGTTGAATGCTGGAATGCTACTCCTACAGCTACAGCCAATCCAACACCTTTATGTGAAGGCGATATATTAAATCTAAATGGTACTATTGCAGTTCCTGCTGATGCTACCAGCTGGATGTGGACTACCACTGGTTCTGGTGTTATTGCCAATCCAAATGCTTTAATGACAACTGCAACAGGTACTGCAAATGGAGATACCTATGTTTTAACTACTACAGATGATAATGCTTGCACAAAATCAAGTGAAGTGACAATTACAGTCAATCCCCTACAAGATCCTAGCTTTTCTATATCAGACTTTTGTGCACCTACATCAATGGCTCCAACAGGTATAATTACTCCTGGAGGCAGCTTTTCTTTTGATCCGCCGCCAGGTGATGGTGCTGTCATCAATGCAAGCACCGGTATTATATCTAATGCTGTAGGTGGCGCCAGCTATTCCGTAAAATATACCACACCAGGGCCTTGCCCCGATGAGTCCATAATTACGGTAAATGCGGAAGAAGGACCTTCAGGTACACTTTCGGGAAGTGCCACGCTTTGTCCAGGAGAATGTGCTACTTTTTCCTTCAATTTTACAAGCGGTAACGAACCTTATACCATCAATCTTACTGCCAATCCTCCAGGATTAGCCTTACCACCGATACCTGGTGTAGCTGTAAATACCGATTTTACAATATGTTATATGGGTAGTGGCCCATTGCCTACGATAGATATGTCCACTTTTACGATTACTATTCCCACTATATTTACCGGTTCGGGTAGTTTAACTTTGACAGGCATATCTGATGGATCAGGTTGCCCAGGAACTGCTTCTGGAAGTTTTAATCTGACATTGACAGCAGGCCCAACAGCACTTCCTGCAGGACCACTTACTGCCTGTGCTGACCAAAACGGAGACGGGACATTTGACCTTACCACACTTGAAAATACTGTAAATGGTGGAAACAGTGCTTTGACTGTAAATTGGTATGAAGATGCAGCTGGTACGATACCAATTTCGAATCCATCAGCATACATTTCAGCAGGAGGTACGGTATATGCAACAAGATCGGAAGAGCACACGTCTGAACTC
>CALFYH010000445.1 GCA_937952155.1 uncultured Saprospiraceae bacterium | reverse complement strand
CTCTTTCCCTACACGACGCTCTTCCGATCTAACCATGGTTTGTCGAGGTTCCTTGTGTTTTCTTTGAGCACTTCTTCGAGCTTTTGTTCAGTCCGTTGATCATAGATTAGTGGCTTCAATCTATGGCTAGCTCTCAAAGTATTTCCGTGAAGTAGTATTCTTGTAGATACGGCCTCCTTTAGACTCTCTTTTGAACCGAGAGTGTTTCTGGCAATATTACCATACTTAACAGGGGTATACATTCTTGTGAATTTGAATTTTTAAACTTTGGCGAAAATAGCGCACTATGAGACCCTCTTGAAATTGCCTACTGAAATTGGTAATTTATCATCCCTAGAACTTTTGGAGTTAGCCAATAATAATCTCAATGCTATTCCAAGTAGTATAGGTAATCTTTTAAAACTGAAGACTTTATATTTACAAAATGGGTACTACACAGACTTGGATGATTTTAAACCTGATTTTTCAAATAATATTCAATCCTTACCATCTTCAATCCGAAATATGACCAGACTGGAGACAATTTCATGCGCACATAATAAAGAGTTTGATGGCGAAATTCTTAAAGACTTGATGAATATGCCACAAAAATTTGAAATAATTGACTTTTCTAATTGCAATATTACTAATTTACCTAAAACTGGTTGGACAAATTTTAAAACAAAGAGGCTCGACTTGAGCAAAGATAAAATAGAATCTTTCCCTTTAGAAATTTATCAATTTGATGATTTTAATGAATTAGACCTTAGAGATAATGGAGACAAATCGTTACACTATTACTTTCACAATACAACTGAACTAAAAGTAGTTGGATATCTGAATGGTTTATTTACGTTGAAGGAAATAAAACAAAGTGAAGGAATTGTGGATGCTTTGATGTCATTATCATCGAGATATGACTACCATAATAATTATAATCCTATATTAATACTTTATCCTATTGCCTTGGAAATAGATTCTGTCAGAGCTATGGAATTGCTCAGCCCAGATAAATATGCAGATGCTCTCTATGAAGCAAAAAGATATCAAGAATGTATAAAACCATATTCGATAAGTATTCAGAAAGATATTGATTTTTGTGTTCGCATTGTAAATTTTATTGTTCCTAAAGTATATAATAGAGCTAATGCTTATTTCTATACGGGCGATTATGAAAGTAGCTTGAAAGACCTAAATTATCTTAAAAAAGAATTTGATATCCAACTCAACGAACAAATGGCATTGACTTACCAATTCATGGGAGATCATGCTAAGGCAGATTCTATTTTTCAAGCTTCGGCAAGTGATTTCTTGGAAAAGATAGAAAGTAAAAAAAATAGTGAATGGTGGGCCAATGAACTGAGCTTATTAGAATTGTACCTCATCAGCAATGAAAATGTCAAGTTTAAAAATTACTATAATGCGCTTAAAAATTTGACACCACCAGATAATAAAAGCAAATATCTCTTAGATTATCTATACCAAATATATTCCATATCAACCAATCAATTATCAAGCAATGATAATTTTTCCATTTTCCAAAAGTTAATTAAGGATGAAAATGTATCATTTAATCGTTGGTCTTGTCAGCTTGTTGATATGTGGAGTAAAACATTAACAGCAGATAAATCTGACGAAATATCAAAATGGAACGAATTAATTTGTTCAAAATAGTTGTCACTTCAAAAACAAACGTATCGCATCAACTGTCCTGCCAGGATTTTCTTCCATCGGGACATGCCCCGTTTTCTCTAGGACAACCAAAGTATCATTGGGCAAATCAGCATGGAATTTTTGGGCATTTTCTATTGGGATCAACTTATCATTTTCGCCCCAAACAATCAATGTTGGCGTCTTGATTGTTCTTAATCTTATCAAATGGTCAGGATATGTCGAAAAATTCATCCTATCAACAAAAGCTTGTCGATTTCCTTCTCTAAGAATTAGATCAAAATATCGATCCACAACTTTTTCCGTCACTTTTGAAGGATCATCATATACATTCAGTACGCTCTTTTTAGCGAGAAAACGCGGTGTGATATAATTGAGCATATGCTTTAGAATGGGAATTTGCGCCAAAGTAAATGCGATGGGCTTACTTTCAGAAATCATAGGGTAGCCAGCAGCATCTATCAAAATCAGCTTTTCTACTTTTGATGGATGCTCATAGGTATAATTCCAAGCTATGGCGCCACCCAATGAATTGCCCCCGATGATGCATTTATTCACATGAATACTTTTGAGAAATTCATCAATAAATTGCACATAAAACTCCTGAGAATATATCCTTTGGGGATTTGGTCCAGTCAAACCATAAGCTGGCAAATCAAGTGTGATGACTCGAAAACTATCTGTTAAAAGTTTGACACTTTCTTCCCAAGTATGCAGGCTTGCTCCTGTGCCATGAATCAACACTAAAGGAAGTGTATCGTTTTTGTTGCCTTCGTCTCTATAATGGACTTGCATCTGCATGACATCTACAAATGCTGATGCCGCAGTTGTATATTTAGATTTTAGCGTTTCTATTGGTATATCATTTTTCCAATAAAAACAGGATAATGCAACTACCAAAACGAACAAGCTAAGTCCTATAAATTTTAAGTACTTCATCAGACTTTTGGTGTTTTAATATTTGCAAAAAGGCGAATTGCTTTTTATCTTATTTCTGTAAGTCAATTTTAGCATGACTGGCTCCATCTACATCGCCGACTTTGAGTGGGATGAATCTCAGGCCATCAACATTATTGGTGCCTTTTGGAATGTGGATGTATCGCTTCATCAACCAAGGATTTGTCTCATTTGCCACCGATGTTTCATCCAAAAATATCCAACTAGTATTGTTTTTATAATGAGAATCGATGCCCAATATTATCTTGCGCATTTGTACCAAATCTGATGCTGTAATCTTTCGATCATTATTGACATCCGCAGCCAAATATTGCAATGGATTGCTAAATGGCTCTAATCCCAAAATATGTCTTTGCGTAAGCACTAAATCCAACGTTGTCAATCCATAAATGGTGTTTTCATTATTATATCCTTCCATGATATACGCCTTGTCCACCTTGTTATTTGGCAACATAAATGTTCCATTAGAAGAAATTTGAGCAGTAACAAGTGTATTTTCATGTTTTCTTCTGATGACTGTATTTCCCAATTCTCCTATCGGATTCATGATCTCTCCGCTGATCAATCTATTTTCCGCAGGATGACACGAAAAATGCAGCGTAACATCATCTATGTCCCAAACGCTTTCCGTAGCGCCATTTCCTACCCGACAGTATGGCGTCAATTCTACTCTGAATACGACTGAATCCGAAGTGGCAAATGCTTCATTATCAAAGAAATCATACTTTTCTTTTGTCCAATCATTGTTGGTACTAATTTCAGTTTTTCTGTAGATCTCTACATTGTTTTTAAATATTTTTATACCGTATTTCGTTGGGAAATTATTTGGTCCTGTTGCACCTGCGATCCAACTATACTTCAGTGGTGCTTTCTGTTGGAATATCAAGTGATTGAATTGGATATAATTTCCATCATCTGGCAAAATGGTAAATTTGAAAACTATCGGTGTCGCACTAGCTTGGGCATAATCGCATGCGGGTGAAGCACCGACACACATGGCAACAGAATTATTAAATCCTTGGGTACAAGAGTGTTTATTTACCTGTGGATTGTCTCTATAAATGTTTGAAGCTATGATTTGTCCGCAATCAAGTGTTTTTTTGTAAGCTGGCACAAACTCATCATAAACCATACTATTTGCGGGAACAAGGGCATCACATTTTTCAAGATCATACAAGATGTTTTGGTCACATGGAAGGACTTTTATGGATAATATACTATCACAGCCAGACAACATCGAATATGTTTCATAGTATTGTCCAGCTTGGTCATATGTCTTACCATTGATTATGATTGGATTTTGATCGCATAAGGAATAGGTTTTTTCTGTGAAGGAAGAACGACCTTTTTGGACATAAATATTCAAGATACTGTCACAACCATTGGCATTTACTAATGTTTGCGAATAATTTCCAGCTTGATTGTACACGATGCCATTGACTATGCCGGTTTCATCATCACACAGAGATATGTTGAGGTTTGATTGTGTTTTGTTAAATTTTTCAATTGTAATAGTAAGTGTGCTGTCACAGCCGAGTTTATTGGTCAGAACTTGTGTGTACACACCATTAGCGCTATAACTCAAGCCATTCACTACAGCCGATGCATCATCACAGAGCTTATAATATAGTTGACTTTCGGATTTTTTCAATTCCTTGATGTTGATATTTATTGTACTATCACATCCACTTGTAGTTTGATATACTTGCGTATATGTACCTGCTTGATTGTACGTTGTTCCATTGACTTTGATAGAATCACTTGTACAAAGCGTAAGATTTCTAGTCTCAGAAATACCTTGACAATTGACCACATTAAACTGAAAATCTCTACGGATACTGCCTATTTGAACACCATTTTTAAATTCTTTGACACAGACACCGACGACAAACTGACCGAGCAAGTTGGGCATTCCAGTGATGATTCCAGTTGTAGGATCGATACTGATTTGTGGACTGCCGCCCATCGGGTTTGTTGCGCTATAGCCTGCACTGTAAACTACTTCGGCAAAAGGTGGCAAACAATTAATAGGCAATGGTGTCACGCCTGTACATGAAGTCGGACTTCCTGGTGTTGTCGCGCCGTCGGTACCACCTGCGTGTAAAGGGGCACAAAATTCGTATTCCAATTTGTCTCCCTCGGAATCTGATGCAGAATGATCAAAATTTAAAGCCTTTTGATTGCATATAAGAATCGGGGGGAACTTATTAAAAACAGGACTATTGTTACAATTTTCTATGGAATTGCCAAAAATCTCTACACTAAATGCAGCTCCAGTTTGATCAGGATTTTCAATATTATTTAAAGTGGCATTTCTGCAACACCTTTGATAAGTGATTTGATATACATTTGTTCCCCAAGGTAGTACGACATCAAAAATATAATTTGCTTTTTCGATTCGAATATTTGGTGGTACTATGACGCATTTATCATCGTAAAGTACATCTTCTTTTCGTATTGGCGAAGATCTTATAGTTTCTTTGTGTGACCAATTATTGTCATTCATACTCCTTTGAAAAACACCAAATGCAGCATTATTGTCAAATGTTGCACCACCACCATTTAAATCACGGTATATGGTAAATGTTACCGTAAATTTTGTGGTTTTGGTGATAGGATTAGATTCTATACATTTATACGTGACATCTCCACCTACAATATGGGCTGCAGATAATGTTGTATGGAATAAAAATGTAATAATAATGAAGGTTAAAATTCGTGACACAGCTAATGAATTTGTTTTGACAAAGATAGATTTTTATTCTAAATATGACTAATAATTTAAGTATAATTCATTAATTAATAAGTAGAAATAAAAATTAAAATAACAAATACAAAATATTTATATGTGTAATTTATTATCATTGCATTGATGAGTATTGTTTTTGTGATTTATTAATAAATTTGAAACATGTCATCTAATCACTTGCATTTGATAAATAATTCTACTTTTGCATTAAATTGTTTAATGTAATCAAAATCAATCTTATCCAAATGTCTAGATTTGCCCTATATATATTTTTGCTTTTGTTTCTTGGCTCATGTATTTCAGACTCAGATGAAACACCACAAGAAGTTGCTTGCACCTATGATTTGGGTAATCAAACGCTACTTCCTAATAGTGTTACGGCTTTCCCATATCAGAATATTAAGACGGTCACTTTTGTAGATTCATTTGGGGTACAAAAGATTTTTGATGTGACAACTGAAAAAACTTCTGCCAAATTAAGACATTCTATCGTCCTAATAGACACAACAATAAACGGAATCTACTATAAAAAATCAGAAATAATCAATTGTATGTTTAGCCAATCAGTAAGTTATACGCTAAAAGAAAATGGTGGAAATCTTATTCTTTTCGCTTCAGTTTTCAATGATTTTGATACAACAAAACCTGAAAAGACCGTCGTTGACGAAGCTGAAATTTCACTAACTGATAATGGGCTTGTGGCTTCACTTTTTCCTTATTTCAATATGAGAATAGACAAAAGAGCATCTACAGATAATTTTTCCGACAAAATCGAATCTTTTGGTGAGTTAGCAATTTTTGACAAAACATTTAAAAACGTATTTAAAAACGTGTTCACGACAACTCAACGGCACAAGGTCTTATACAATCAAACTGAAGGCATCGTTTCCTTTACTGAGGCCAATGGTAGAAAATGGCGATTTGAAAGTATGAATTAATTACAAAGAAAAAATGATGCTTTGTAATTATTAGATTATCAGTTATTTATACTTTTATTAATTTCCAGCCCAAGGTGATCCAAAGATACCTACTGCAAGCTCTATCCAAATCAACGCAAAAATTAAAAAAGCCACACCGATGGCGATAATGCGATAAGAAGTCGTAGGTATTCGACGCCACAAATTGTCAATAGCTAGACCAAAAATCAGCAATAATAAGCCAGCGATACCAAAATCATAAATGTTCCAATTTACTTCACTACTGAATTGCATACCTAAAAATGGTATCATCAGAAGAAGTAATACAATTATTATTATCTTTGGAAGATTTTTAATAACGGACATTTTGTTTAGATTTGTAAGTAGAACGGAAGATTGTCTTATTTTGTTATAATTTTTTATTTGAACTTGATAGAAAATGAATCGGTTTTGTCTAATAATTTATATATGGGTATTTCAAATGGGTGCGATCAGTAGTCAAAGCTATATCAAAGATCCTGTTGTTGCACACCGTGGTGCATGGAAATCTGAAAAGTTGCCAGAAAATTCAATAGCAGCATTGCGCCATGCTATAAAATTGGGATGCATGGCTTCAGAATTTGATGTGCGCATGACTGCGGATGATATTTTGGTGATCAATCACGATCCTGAATATCATGGATTGCCTATTGAAAAAACCAACTTCAGTGATTTGAAGAAATTTTTACTAAAAAATGGCGAATCAATACCTACACTCGAACAATACCTTTTGGAAGGTTCGATAAATAACTATACCACACGATTGGTACTCGAAATCAAGCCATCAGAAGTGAGTAAAGAACGTGGTCGAAAAATTGCAAGACAAGCTGGTTTGTTAGTTCAAAATCTTGGACTGAATGCCATAGTTGATTTTATAAGTTTTGACATCGACATTCTAAAGGAACTCATTACAACATGTCCTGATATATCTACTCAATATCTCAATGGTGATATATCGCCCACAGAGCTTAAGAAATTAGGTGTCGATGGCTTGGATTATCACTTTAAAGTGTTTTATAAACATCCGGAATGGATTACTGAAGCAAAGGCACTTGGGTTGATACTAAATGTGTGGACAGTAAATGATGCTGATGATATGGCTTTTTTTCTAGAAAAGGAATTTGATCTTATCACCACCAACGAACCTGAATTATTGTACCAAAAACTAAGGAAATCTGAAGCCAATCATCAATGGCATTTAGTCTGGAGAGATGAGTTTTCTTATCGTGGTTTGCCTGATACGACAAGGTGGAACTATGATGTCGGTGGCCACGGTTGGGGAAATAATGAAAAGCAATTTTATTTAGCAAATTCCATTGAAAATGCAGCTGTAAAACAAGGAAATCTCCATATCAATGCTTTGCAAAAAGCACATGAAAACGCTCCATATACCTCAGCAAAACTGACTACTTACCAACGATTTTTGATGCAATATGGGAAAATAGAAGTCAGAGCCAAATTGCCAGCTGGAAAAGGCACTTGGCCCGCTATCTGGATGTTGCCTGAAAGCATCAAAACTAATACTGAAAACTGGCCTTTATGCGGCGAGATCGACATCATGGAGCATGTAGGCAAAGACCCGAATATGGTACACACTTCCTTACATTCTGAACTGTATAACCATATCAAAGGAACACAAGTTACGCATTTTGATAAGCTATCTGATGTCAGTGGTTCATTTCATACTTATGGAATCGAGTGGGATGAACAGCGTATCCGTTTTATAATTGATGGCCAATTGTATTTTGAATCATTAAAAGGACAGAATGGTCATATCTCAACAAACGAAGGTTGGCCTTTTGACAAACCTTATTTCCTCATTCTTAACCTTGCAATAGGAGGCAATTGGGGCGGCGATATTGACCCAAATATTTTCCCAAGTACGATGGAAATTGACTTTGTAAGGATGTACAAAAAAAATAATTAGTACATTTATTGCTTGATAATCAAAGTAATGTACTGTTTTTTTTGATGTCTTTTATAGCCATAAACAGATTTTCCAGATCTTGCTGGGAATTGAATCCATTTATGGAATAACGCATAAAGACTTTGTTGTCGTGTCGCATGACAGGGATTTCGATATGATAAGAATCGTATAGTGTCCTGTAGAGTTTTTCGGGATCAGATGTTTTGATTTCTACCGCCAGCATTTGTCCAATAAATTGATCCGTAAGTGGTGCCAACAAGCTAGATTCTAATGCTTCCGCAAACTGATGAGCATTTTCTTTGACCATGACGCGACTATTGGTTGCCACAGTTTTCCAATCATTGTCTTCCATAAATTGTATCGATTCAGGTACACAAAGGAAAGCGGTGTAATCCCTTGTACCATTCATCGTATGCCAATCCTGATAGTGTGAATTTGATGGAAACATGGCTTCGTATCCCCAACTCACCACCAATGGAAAAGTATTTGGTTGGAGTGATTTTTTGACATACATGAATGAAGAACCTTTGGGCGTCATCATCCATTTGTGGCAAGCACCAGTATAATATTCCACATCCAACTGTTTGATATCTAATGGAATATGGCCAGGTACATGTGCGCCATCGATAAATACTGGAATACCTAGTTGTCTTGCTTTTTTTGCTACAGCTTCTACTGGTAAGATAAGCGCTGTAGTACTTGTGATATGACTTATGAATATCAATTTCGTTTTGGCACTTACACTTTTGAAGAGCTCTTCGACAAAAGTATCAGCATCTTTGAGTGGTAATGAAATCTTTTGACGAATATATTTTGCACCATTATTTTTACACACAAAATTCCACGTTCTATCACAAGCACCATATTCAAGATCAGTAGATAGGATTTCGTCATCTTCTTTCAGGTTTAGACTTTTAGCTATTGTATTCACAGCATAAGAAGGATTGGTGACCATCACAATATCATCTGCATCACAATTGATGTACTCGGACAATGCAATGCGAGATTGCTTCAGATAAGATTGACCTCTATTGGTGATAAATTGGACAGGATCACGTTCCAATTCTAGTTGGTAAGCCTGATATTTTTCAAAAACGGGTCTCGGAGTAGCCCCAAATGATCCAAAATTTAGAAAAGTCACTTGGTCGTTGAGTAAAAACTGATCCTTTAAAGATGGTGCGTGCATGTTGTTTAAATTAAGTCTCAAATGTACATAACTATTCAACTTATAAACGAAATGTCTAGTATTTTTCAATTTTTTGATCAAAAATTTAAAGCAAAATCCATATTTTATTTTTTAGATTTATACAATCTACTAATAAACTTTCATTTTGGGGAAATTTGGTAAACTTATCACCATAACTTATGTTGGAACTAAACATAATAGTAAAATTAATCAACCCTTGGGAAGCGGAGATAACAGTATTTATCATATTCTAAACGGCGATTGCCTTGCTCAGCAATTGGCTTACTCCAATGTAAGAGGTGAATTTATAATCTGCAGAGAAAGCTTGATTGTTGGTCCGGTATTTGCGAATGATGAAGCATCATTTTGGGATGTAAGATCAACTTATTTCTCAGATATTTATGGCGTCACTGATGTTGAGTATCGTCACAAAACAGTAAGTGAGTTCGAAATAATAAAAAATATACCGCCTGGATCTACTGTATGTCTATGGTTTGAGCACGATTTATTTTGTCAAGTAAATATGTGGTTTGTTATCTCACATTTGAGTATAATTCCAAATTTGAGACTGTATAGGATTTTTCCAATTAACCATAATAATCAAGAGCTTTGGTCTGGATTTGGATCTTCTACTGTTGATGATCTTGAACAGGCATTTGCATTGCGAATAAAATTTTCAGCTTCCGATATAGAATTGACAAATGATATGTGGCTTGCATATAGAAATGGTGACTTATCGTTACTAAAAGATTTGTCAGCAACTAAGTCAACTTGTTTTGAATATTTAGAAGCAGTTTGCCAGGCGCAAATTGACCGATTTCCAGAAGAAGGCAAACCCAATAGACCTGAAATGGCTTTGCTCGAGATTATGAAAACCAAACCTATTGATTTTGCCCAGCTATTTTCAGCATTTTCAGCGAAAGAAGGTATTTATGGCTTTGGTGACACACAAATCAAAGAAATGATGAACAAATTGGGTATAAAATCCTTTGAAAATTAAAAGGAATCTTCAAATGAAACTATATCAATTCCTATTATAAGCTCCATTTACTTTCCGCATGATTCCTAAGGGATTTTCATTTTTTAATGCATCTGGAAGTAGGTAATCGGGGCAATTCTGATAACAAAGTGGTCTCACCCATCGCTTGATCGCATCCATGCCTACCGACGTAAACCTAGAATCCGTGGTGGCAGGATATGGTCCGCCGTGGACAGTTGCATTGCCTACATCTACACCTGTAGGTATCTGATTGAATATAACTCTGCCGGCTATTTTCGTGGCAATATCAAGTAAATCAGCATGTTGTGATAGATCTTCATCTGTACCCAAGATTGTCGTGGTAAGTTGCCCTGACAGCATTTTCCATACTTCCACGAGTTGATGCTTATCTTCACATATCACAATCATAGAGAATGGACCGAATACTTCGTGATGGAGATTTGGGTTTTTAGCAAATACATCTGCTGCAACGGTAACAAGTGCAGAATTGGCCACCAAACTGCCTGTTGAGTTAGCTTGATAGACTGTTTTAACATCTTTGTCTGAGATTATTTTCTCAAGTTTTGAACTGTAATTTTGATGTATGGATTCACTAAGCATTTTATAGTTTGGAATTTGCGATAGCTCACTTGCAAGTAATTCTATAAAATTATCCAAAACCTTTCCTTTTATACCCAACATGATACCAGGATTAGTACAAAATTGCCCAACACCTATGGTAATCGAACCAGAAAAAGTTTTGGCGTATTCAGCCGCATGATTTTCCAAAGCACCACCTAGAAGAATTACAGGGTTTGTACTGCCCATTTCAGAAAAAACTGGAATTGGAACAGTTCTTTGTTGTGCATAATCAAAAATAGCTCTGCCACCTGAAAGACTACCTGTAAATCCCACGCCAGCCGTATAAGGATGCTGCGTCAACATTTTTCCGATTTCAAAAGATGTACCTTCTACATGCTGAAATATGTTTGGGTCTAATCCAAGACGCTTCAGGGCAGCATGGATAGCTCCGGCAACAAGTGACGATGTCTGTGGATGTGATGGATGAGCTTTGACTATCACTGGGCAACCTGCAGCCAGCGCTGAAGCAGTGTCACCACCAGCGGTAGAGTAGGCTAGGGGAAAATTGGACGCTCCAAATACTACTATAGGTCCCAAGGCTATGAGCATCTTGCGCATATCGGGTTTGGGTGCAGGTTTATTTTCTGGATTTGCTGTGTCTATTACAGCTTCTACCCAACTTCCTTCTGCTACAAGATCTCCAAATGACCTGAGTTGATTACAAGTCCGCATCCGCTCACCTACAAATCTGGCTATAGGCAGATTGGATTCTTGTGATGCCGTTTGCAAGAGGTGATCACCTAGAGCTTCTATTTCTTCAGCTATGGTATATAATAATTCCTTCTTTGCAATACTAGAAAGCATGCGAAATGATTCAAATGCGGCTTGCGCCTGAGCCATAATTTGGTCTATGTCTTGGGTCATAATGTTTAATATTTATGATAGATTTGGCCTGATTGCGATTGCGTCGTTGATGATTTTTGAAATTGCTTGTCGTTCTGCACCATCTAGTATCATTCTGGGTGACCTGACAAATTCATTTCCTATACCTTCTATAGACTCAGCCAGTTTGATGTATTGAACCAGTTTTGGGTGTATGTCCAATTCCAGCAATGGCAAAAACCAACGATATATATCCAACGCTTCTGTTATCTTACCTGCTTTCAACAAATTATAGATGGTCATTGTTTCTTTTGGGAAGGCACAAACCAATCCAGCTACCCAGCCATCAGCACCCATTACCAAGGATTCCATAGCCAATGTATCGACGCCACAAAGGATGCTATATCTATCACCAAATCTATTTTTTAATCTGGTTACATTAGAAATATCTCTCGTGGATTCTTTGATGGCTTGAATATTTGAAGTATCAACCATCTCATCGAACATGTCGAGTGTGATTTCTGTCTTGTAATCCACAGGATTGTTATAAAGCATGATGGGCAAGTCAGTACTTGCTGCAATAGTTTTGAAATAATTTACACATTCGCGATGGTCTGGTTTGTATCGCATTGGTGGTAGCAACATTAGTCCATGAATTCCCCATTTGGTAGCTTGTTCTATTTTTTTGATGGCTTCTTGGGTTGATCCTTCTGCTATATTTAGGATGACATACTGTTTGTTTTCGGTAATGTCGAGCGTAGTTTTTACTAGGATTTCCTTTTCACTTTCGGTCAATGTACTGGCTTCTCCGAGTGTGCCGCCAAGGATAATTCCTTGTACTCCTGCATCCATTTGACACCTTATGTTTTTTTCGAACATCACTAAATCCAGAGACTCATTTTTGTCAAATTTAGTGGTTACAGCTGGGAATACACCATTCCAAACTACCATATATATTATTAGTTAAGTGTGTTGAAAAATATAATATTAATGAATTTTCTTGAGATTATACTGCTTAGAACGATCGAATTCATTCTGATACTACCAGTTTTTTTATTATTTTACCATAATTATAGTCTTCAATGGATAGATAATAAACACCAGGTAAGATACCGTTTAATGGTATGTAATTGATCCCGTTATTTATTATATATTCAGCTTGAATTTGCCCATTTATATGGACTAAAAGTAATTTTGTTCTTGGTCTTTTATCTGCTGCATACCATTCTGCAGTCAAAGTTTCACCATTAACCATTGGATTTGGGCTAAAAGAAAATTGTTCTCCTTCATTTTCTATTTTTATAACGCGGATAGGAGAGTAGGAATATCTGGTATCAAAATCAATGATTTTAAGCCTAAAATAGTGAAAGCCTATGGCTGTTTTTTCTATTTCAAAATGATAGGTATTGGCACCTGAGCCGATAGCATCTACCATTCCAACGGCTGTAAATTCTATACCATCTTTGCTATACTCTATTGCAAATTGATTGGTGTTCAGTTCTGAAGCTGTTTGCCAAATGAGAATAATTCTTTCATCCACCGTAGATTTCGAAATATTGAAGTCAGTGAGTGTTACTGGCAAGACACTTGAGGATTCGGGTGCACCGGCATTTATCCAATCACGAATTTTAGTGATTTCTGTATCCGTCATTTGCGCATTGTCAGGCGGCATCATCTCACCACAAGTTTGTTTTGCTGCTATTTTTTTATACAAAATGCTTGAACGTGCATCAAACATTTTTATTATTTCGTCATCACAAATGCTAGTTGAAGGTTTGTTAAATATATCTGTATAAGATGAAAAATCCCAATTATCTGAAGTATTATGGCAAGCATTGCATTTATTTGAAACAAGGACGTTTTTTATATCTTGAAATTCGGGAATACAATATTCTGGTGCACCAACTTCTATCCAAGCTTCAATGGCTGATAAATCCTGTCCACTTAACTTATCTTTGGATAATGGCATTGCAATGCCGCAAATAGTTGGGCCACCATTCAATTTGTCTATTAAAAGGCTTTTATTGGGTGAACCAGGGACAATTATTTTTTCATTACAAGATGATGTAGAAAATATGCTTTCATAATTTTCATAATGCCAAGTGTTTTCGGTATTACTATTGTGGCATTGATTGCATTTATTTTTGTCTAATACTTGTTTTATATCTTCAAATGTGAAATGCCTTTTTCCACTCACCTCACATGATTGGGCAATCAATAAAATAGGCAAACTGAGTAAGGTCAAAACTATAAAAAAAATCCTTATATGCACAGATGTGATATTTTCACCAAAGTTACATAAAAAATTATAGTTAGTTGTAAATTTTAACTGATCTGTACTTTTTTCTTAGTAAAACCCTAATTTCGATTGGGTTATTTTTCGAATAAATATTTGAATTTTGATTTTCGTACAGTTCATTTTCTAATATGGATTTAGTGTAAAAAACAAAAGGGAGCTATTCACTCCCTTTTATAACCAATCATTAATTGTTACTTTTTGAGTAAATCTCTGATTTGAGTCAACAATTCTTCTTGTGATGGACCTGCAGGTGGAGCAGGAGCTTCTTCTTTTTTCGTTGCGTTTATCGCTTTTACAATCCAGAACATAACGAATGCAATAATGATGAAATTGAGAATAGCACCAATAAGGTTACCATAAGTGATCGCAACTTCTGCTATTTCTTTACCATCAGCACCCATCACTGCAGGTGTAAGAACAATTTTCCAAGAGCTCAAGTCTCCGATTTGGAAAATCTTACCGATAATCGGCATGAAAATACCATTAACAAATCCGTCAGTTACCTTGCCAAATGCAGCCGCCATAGCTAAACCTACTGCAATGTCGATAAGGTTTCCTTTCATTGCAAAGTCTTTAAATTCCTTTAACATGTGTTTTGATTTTTGAAAGTTAAATAATTGATAAAAATATAACTTTGGGACGAAGTTTCATCAAAAAGTTTCTAAATATTCAAATAAAAAAATTCAATTGTATATAATTGGAATATAAATATAAGATTATCAATCATATAACATATTTTTGGATACAAAAAAAGGGAGACACTGATTAAACGTGCCTTCCATTTGTTTAAAATTGACTGTATTTTTAAAATCTTATTTGTCTAGTTCGGCTCGGATTTGGTTCAATGCAGATCCCCATTTTACCCAATCGATTTGCGCCTGATTATAAGTATGAGCGACTTCGAATTTGTCTTGAGTGCCGTCAGCGTGGTCCAATTGGATTACCAGATTTTTACCTGGCTGCATATTTGCAAAATCTAGAATAGAAACTTTGTCATCTTGTCTTATTTTGTCATAATCTGCAGGATTGGCAAATGTCAAGGCAAGCATACCTTGTTTTTTGAGATTGGTTTCATGGATTCTTGCAAACGATTTAACCACTACAGCTTTTACACCCAAATACCTTGGTTGCATAGCCGCATGTTCTCGAGATGAACCTTCGCCATAATTTTCTTCACCAAAAACTATGGTTCCTATACCTTTGGTTTTGTATGCTCTTGCTGAATCAGGGACTGGCATATAAGAATCTTGATCTAGATTCAACACCTTGTTTGTCTCATCATTAAAGGCATTGACAGCACCAATCAATGTGTTATTAGCTATGTTTTCTAAATGTCCTCTGTATGTGAGCCAAGGCCCAGCCATTGAGATATGATCTGTCGTACATTTACCTTTTGCTTTGATGAGCAGCCTCATATTCATCAATTGGTCAGCTGTTATAGGTTCAAATGGCTCTAATAACTGAAGTCTATCAGATTGTGGATCTACTTTTACTTGGACACTACTTCCATCCGCCGCAGGTGCCACAAAGCCAGCATCCTCCACCGCAAAACCTCTTGGTGGCAATTCTATTCCACTTGGTTCATCCAATTTTACGGCAACGCCATCTTCATTGATCAATGTATCTGTCATAGGATTGAAATCAAGCCTACCAGCCAAAGCAATGGCAGTAACTATTTCTGGTGATGCAACGAATGCATGTGTATTTGGATTTCCGTCAGCTCTTTTAGAAAAGTTTCTATTGAAAGAGTGGATGATGGTATTTTTTTCTTTTTTGTCGGCTCCGAATCGCTCCCATTGACCTATACATGGACCACAGGCATTGGCAAAAACAGCCGCACCTATTTGATTAAATATATCGATAAATCCGTCGCGCTCTATGGTAAATCTAACCTGTTCCGAACCTGGTGTAATGGTAAATTCGGCTTTGGTTTTTAGATTTTTATCCAATGCTTGCTTTGCGATCGACGCAGATCTGGAAATATCTTCATAAGATGAATTGGTACATGAACCGATCAATCCAACCTTGACTTCTACGGGCCAATCTTTGCCTTTGTCGGCTAGGACTTCCTTCATTTTTGAAATCGGAGTTGCAAGATCCGGTGTGAATGGTCCGTTGATTTGTGGTTCGAGTTCGGATAGATTGATTTCTATTACTTGATCAAAATAGTCATTTGGATTTTCGTAACAAGCATCATCAGCTGTCAAATGTGCTGCGATCTCATCTGCTAACGCCGCTACATCGGCCCGACCTGTGGACTTCAAATATCGAGACATAGATGCATCATAACCAAAAGTCGAAGTGGTAGCACCGATCTCGGCACCCATGTTACATATAGTACCTTTGCCTGTACAAGACATCGACTGAGCGCCTGGACCGAAATATTCTACAATAGCACCTGTTCCGCCTTTGACAGTTAGGATTCCAGCTACTTTGAGTATTACATCTTTTGGAGATGCCCATCCAGAGAGTTTACCTGTGAGTTTTACACCGATAAGTTTTGGCATCTTTAGTTCCCAAGCCATACCGGCCATGACATCCACAGCATCAGCACCACCAACACCTATCGCTACCATACCGAGTCCGCCTGCATTGACAGTATGCGAATCCGTACCGATCATCATACCACCTGGGAACGCATAATTTTCGAGTACCACTTGGTGAATGATACCTGCACCTGGTTTCCAGAATCCTATGCCGTATTTGTTGGATATAGATTGTAGGAATTCAAATACTTCCGAATTGGTATCCAAGGCGCCTTTGAGATCCACTTCTGCATTGATTTTGGCTTGGATCAAGTGGTCACAATGTACAGTACTGGGCACTGCAACCTTTGTTCTTCCTGCTGTCATAAACTGCAAAAGGGCCATTTGTGCCGTTGCATCTTGCATGGCTACTCTATCTGGAGCAAAAAATACATAATCTTTGCCCCTTTTGTAATCTTGTAAAGGAGAGTCAGGATGTAAATGTGCATACAGTATTTTCTCTGAAAGCGTCAGTGGTCTGCCTAAAGCCGTTCGTGCTGCATTAACCTTATCAGTGAAGCGACTGTAAGTTTCCTTGATCATTTCTATATCAAAAGCCATATAACTTGATTTAATAATATTTTTAAGATGTGCAAAATTACACATATTAATTATTAACACAAATCAAAGAGTACAGTTTATTTTTTGAATTGGAACATCCTTATTTTTTTATGTGAATTGATCCACCAACTGCGTGGGGTACATCCCCCAGCCCAGCCTGGCACGCACGGCCGCCCCGAAGCCCGTCGCCGTCGGCACGTAATGCTCGGGGCGGCGCACGGATCGGCGAAAAACCTTGCGTATCAACATGTCCTGGAGGGCATCGTCCCGGTTCCAGGACAGCGAGGGCGCCTGTGCGGCGGCCTCGGCAGTGAATCCGTCCGGCAGGTGACGCGCGACGTAGGCCGGCGTCGCCACCGGCACGTACCGCATGACGCCCAGCGACTGCAAGGACAAGACCAGCAGCACCAGCCCCTGCGGCGCATAGGCCACGGCCAGCCAGGGCGCCGCGTTGTTGTTGCGGCGCCAGGCCAGAAACGCGGCGAGCAGACCAAGACAGGGCGCCACGGCAATGACGCCGGCGTAGCCGATGTTGGTGACGGAGCGGTCCAGCACCCAATACAGCGGCGTCAGTGCCAGCGCCGCGATGGCCCACACCGTCAGCAGCTTGTCGAAGCGCGGGTGCGCCAGGGACAGCGCGCAGACGTGCCGTACCAGCAGCAGGGTGCTGCCGACACCCAGCAAGGGCAACACGGCGTAGGCGCTGTCAGACCATTTGGGCGATTGCGGCCACAGGAACTGGGCGCACAAGCCCGTCACGGTGGCGATCACCATGGCCATCAACAGGCAGTACAGCGCAAACCAGCCCTCGGTGTGGTTGCGGTGCTCCAGGAACTGGGCCGCGCTCCAGGCCGCCAGCATCAGCAGCGCGCCCACCATCAAGCCCAGCAGCACGTATTCCAGATCCCGGCGCTGTTCATGGCTGGCTGCGTCGGCAATCCGCAAGGGTAGATCGAGCGCCCTGAAGTTGTGGACCTGCAGGTAGATATCGCGGGTTGATCTGGCCTCGATGCGTACCGGGAACTCCGGATAGAGCCCGACCCTTGGCCAGTTGACCACGGCCAGGGAGTCACCGGCGCTCTGCCGGGTCCAACTGCCGGCCGCGCCGCGCTGGTAAGCGCTCACGCGGTCGACATAGGGCAAGGGAACGGTCAGGATCCAGTCGCCGCTGCTGTTGCCTGTGTTCTCCAGCCGCAGATGCAGCCACAGCGCGCGCGTGCCATCGACCTCGTGAACGGTGGTGCTGGGCACCATAGCGAACAAGCCCGGCGCGGCGCGTGCCACCTTGTCGATGCTGGTGTCACCCTTGGGGTCGATCCAGGCGCTCACGGGCTCCGTGATGTCCAGCGTCGTTGCCGCCGGATCGAGCCGGATCGCGGGTGGCTGCCCGGGGGGAGTCTGAGCGGCGCTCTGGGGGATCACGCCGACGCCGCACAGTGCGACCAAACAAGGCAGAACGGTGCATCGAATACACTTGAGCGCTTGATTCTTGAGGTATCGCATGAGTTTGAAGTGTGGCATTGTAGGCCTGCCCAACGTTGGAAAATCCACGTTGTTCAACGCCTTGACCAAGGCAGGAATTGCCGCAGAAAATTACCCCTTTTGCACGATTGAACCCAACGTGGGCATTGTGGAAGTGCCCGATCCGCGCCTGGATGCGCTCGCTGCCATTGTGCAGCCAGAACGCATCGTGCCCGCGGTGGTCGAATTCGTGGACATCGCCGGCCTGGTGGCCGGTGCCAGTACCGGCGAAGGATTGGGCAACAAGTTCCTGGCGCACATCCGCGAGACCGATGCCACGGTGAACGTGGTGCGCTGCTTCGAGGACGACAACGTGATCCACGTGGCCGGCAAGGTGGACCCGATCGCCGACATCGAAGTCATCCAGACCGAGCTGTGCCTGGCCGACCTGGGCACCGTGGACAAAGCCTTGCAGCGCTACACCAAGGCCGCCAAGAGCGGCAACGACAAGGAGGCCGCCAAGCTGGTGCAGGTGCTCACGCGCGTGCAGGCTGCGTTGGACCAGGGCACGCCCGTTCGTGCGCTCGAATTCACCGACGAGGAAAGCGCGCTGCTCAAGCCGCTGTGCCTGATCACCGCCAAGCGCGCCATGTTTGTGGGCAACGTGGCGGAGGACGGGTTCAGCAACAATCCGCTGCTCGACCGCCTGAAGGAATACGCAGACAAGCAGAACGCGCCCGTGGTCGCCATCTGCGCCAAGATCGAAGCCGAGCTGGCCGAAATGGACGACGCCGACCGGCTGGAATTCCTCAAGGAGCTGGGCCAGGACGAGCCCGGCCTGAACCGCCTGATCCGTGCGGGATTCAAGTTGCTGGGCCTGCAGACCTACTTCACCGCAGGTGTCAAGGAAGTGCGCGCCTGGACCATCCACATCGGCGATACCGCGCCCAAGGCGGCCGGGGTGATCCACGGCGACTTCGAGCGCGGCTTCATCCGCGCCCAGACCATCGCGTTCGAGGATTTCATCCAGTACAAGGGTGAGCAGGGTGCCAAGGATGCCGGCAAGATGCGCGCCGAAGGCAAGGACTATGTCGTCAAGGATGGCGACGTGATGAACTTCCTGTTCAACGTGTGACCAACGTGGCCGCCATGGCGCCGCCTGGGGGCGGCGCGTGAATCCAGGCCTTGGCTACGCGGCCCTGGCCTACCTGTCCTGGGGGCTGTTCCCACTGTATTTCCACCAGGTGGCCAGCGTGCCCGCGCTGGAGGTGGTGCTGCATCGCACGCTGTGGTCGCTGGTGTTGGTACTGGGGGTGTTGGCGCTGCGGCGCCAGTGGGCCTGGATGCGCGATGTGCTGCGCCAGCCCAAGGTCTTGGGCGCGTTTGCGCTGTCGGCACTGTTGTTGGCGGCCAACTGGCTGACTTACGTGTGGGCCGTGCACCACGGGCATGTGGTGGATGCGAGTTTGGGCTATTTCATCCTGCCCCTGGTCAACGTGGGGCTGGGTTTCGTGTTCTTGCACGAGCGCCCGCGTTCTGGGCAATGGGTGGCGGTGGCTGTGGCCGCCTGCGGGGTGCTGTGGCTCACGGTGCAAGCCGGGCGGGTGCCCTGGATCGCGCTGATCCTGGCAGTGACCTTTGGCTTTTACGGGCTGCTGCGCAAGGTGGCTGCACTTGGTGCGCTCGAGGGCCTGGCGCTGGAGACCCTGGTGCTGGCGCCGGTCACTCTGGCTGTGCTGGGCTGGTGGGCCCTGCAGGGGCAGGGCGCACTGGTGCAGGGCGATGCGGCCACCTTGGGTTGGCTCATGCTGGCAGGCCCGGTGACGGCCATTCCCCTGCTGTGGTTTGCCGCGGGCGCACGCCGCATACCACTGGCGACCATGGGCATCCTGCAATACATCTCGCCCAGCATGCAGTTGCTGCTGGGGGTGTGGTGGTTCGGCGAGCCCTTCGATACTGGGCGCATGCTGGGCTTTGGGCTGATCTGGACGGCATTGTTGCTCTACAGCTTCGAAGGCTGGAGCCACATGCGCCGCGCTGCAAAGCCGTGACATGACACGGGGTGTGGACCGTCGCGCTACTGGTAAACACCGAGGCATCGTTCGGTGAGTAAACGTAACATGCCCGGTCCCTTCCCCACTTGGGGTGGTGGCTTCATGGTTTCCCGGGGCCTCTGTCTGCCGGGTTTGTGACCATTGGAGTTGTTTTTGCCGGGCACCGGCGTGATACTGTTCCGCAGTCGATGGAAGGGCCGCCGCCAACGTGGTGACCTTGGTCGGCGGGCTTGTTTTGTTCATTCGCTCCCGGGTACCACCGCCCTTTGATCCATGTTCGCCGCTCGCAGCAAACCGCAGTTTTCGACCACGGACGTCTTTCCACTGACCGACGCGATCATGGATTTCGACGACTCCGCTGCGGAGGTGGTGCGCCTCTCGCGGCGCGAGGTCGATGTGCGCCGCCTGCCCGGTCAGCGCACCCTGTTTCAGAAATGGCTCATCGCCATCAGCCTGGTCAGCCTGTACCTCATGGTGGTGGTGGTGTTCCATGCCCTGGGCATGGTGCAGACGCAGACGGTCATGGTGCTGGGCGCCATGATCGGCGGCGGGCTGCTGCTGTTTTTGGCCGTGTTCAAGTCGGGACTGAACCGCAAGTTTTCTGAAAAGCGCCTCAAATTTCCCATCGTGGCCTGCGCCCTCGGCTGCCTGCTCGTGGTGTTTTATCTCGACCCCGTCACCCAGATTGCGCTGGCGCCGTTTGCCTTTGTGGCGCTGGCCTATGGCATGTACCGCATCCAGCGCGTGCAATCCTATCTGCTGGGTTTCCTTTTTGTGGTCGGATATGCCACGGTGGTGGCCTTGCACTACTGGGAGCAACAGAACGAGGCCTTGCTGCGCCTGGAGCTGATGCACCTGCTGGCGCTGGGGGCGGCTATTCCGGCCTTCCTGTTCTTGATTGCCAAGGTGCAGTTGCTGCACCACATCCTGCACCGCGCCAGCCGCAAGATCAAGAACATCCAGGAAGATGCGCAGCGCGATACCTTGCTGGGCTGCTTCAACCGGCGCTATATCGTGGCCGCATTGGAGGAGCAGCGCCAGGTGGCCGACGAGACAGGCATTCCTTTGTGCCTGGCCGTCATCGATCTGGACCATTTCAAGCGCATCAACGACGAACTGGGCCACCTGGGGGGTGACGAGGTGTTGCGCCACTTCGCCCGTGTCGCCCAGGAGAACGTGCGTGCCGGGGACATTTTTGGTCGCTACGGGGGGGAGGAGTTTTTGCTGATCTTTCCCGCCACCTCGCTGCTGCCCGCGCTCAACACCTGCGAGCGCATCCGCGCCCAGGTCGAGGCGCACGCCTGGAAGGGGCTGCTGCGCGGCAAGGTGACGGTGTCGATAGGCGTGACCCAGTATGTGCCGGGTGAATCGGTGCTGGAGTTCTTCTCGCGCGCCGACACGGCCACCTACCTGGCCAAGGAAGGTGGGCGCAACCAGGTGGTGGTGGAGGAGCCCACCCGCAAGGGCGATCCGTCCGTCACGGTCGAACCCATCCCTGACGAAGAAGACGACCTGGAACCCGAGGCCACACTTCCCTCCCCGCTGGAGCCGGAGCGGCGCTTTGCTTCCAGCAGAGGCTGATGTCCCCGTCCCGCAGGCCGAACAGCGCCTGCGCGCCTTGCAGCGCCAGCCTGCCTTGTTCGGCCCCGACGTGGCGGAGGTGGAATGGATCGAAACCCACATCTCCTGGTTGCTGCTGGCGGGAGACCGCGTTTACAAGTTCAAAAAGCCCCTGAAGCTCGATTTCCTTGACTTCAGCACCCGCGCCTTGCGCCGCGCTGCGTGCGAGGAGGAACTGCGCATCAACCGCCGCACCGCGCCATCCCTCTACCTGGGGCTGGTGGGGCTGTCGGGCACGGCCGCACAGGGCCTGCGGCTGCAGCCGTTGGAGCAAGCCCCCCAAGACGCCGAGCCAGCCGTTTGCATGCGCCGCTTTGCGCAGGACGACCTGCTGTTGCAGCGTCTGCAGGACGGGCAATTGGGCGGGGCAGACATCGATGCCTTGGCATGCGAAATCGCCCGCTTCCATGCCTCGGCCGCAGTGGCCGGTACTGCGCAGGGCTGGGGCACGCCACGGGCGGTACAGGCTCCGGTGCGCGACTGTTTGGCGGCCTTGCAAGCCCAGGCCGATAGCGGTTGGGCGGCGCTGGTGCCAGCATTGCAGTCACTGGCCCCCTGGTGTCAGCAGCAGGGCGCGGCCCTGGCGCCCGTGTTCGAGGCCCGGCGCCTGGCGGGGCGGGTGCGCGAATGCCACGGCGACCTGCACCTGGGCAATCTGGTGCTGCTGGAAGGGCAGCCACAGGCCTTCGATGCCATCGAGTTCAATCCCGCACTGCGCTGGATCGATGTGGTGGCCGACATTGCGTTTTTGGTCATGGACCTGCAGGCGCGTGACCGGGCCGATGGGGCCTGGCGTTTTCTGGATGGCTGGCTGGCGCAGGAGGGCGACTTTGCCGGGATGGCCGTGCTGCGTTACTACACCGTGTACCGCGCCCTGGTGCGTGCGCGGGTGGCGGGCATGCGCGCTACCCAGGCCTTGCCTGCGTCGGCCCAAGCCATGGCACGCGCCGAATGCGCGCAGTACCTGGCGCTCGCCCGCCAGTGCATGCAGCCCCGCAGCGCCGAGCTGTGGCTCACCCATGGCCTGTCGGGCTCGGGCAAGAGCACACAGGCCCTCGGCCTGGTGCAGGCGCGCGGTGTGGTGCGCCTGCGCGCCGATGTGGAGCGCAAGCGCCTGTTCGGTCTGGCGCCCGGAGCGGACAGCACGGCCATCGATGGCGGCATCTATACCCCGCAGGCGACCGAGCGCACCTACGAACACCTGCGCCAGCAAGCGCGCCTGGTGCTGCAGTCGGGCTACACGGTGTTGGTGGATGCGAGCTTTCTGGACCCGGCCATGCGCGCGCCGTTTCTGGCCTTGGCGCAAGAGCTGGGCGTGGTCTGCCGCATCCTGGCGTTCGAGGCGCCGCTGGCGGTGCTGCGCGAGCGCGTGCGCGCACGCCAGCAGGCCGGTGGCGATCCGTCCGAGGCCGATGAAGCGGTGCTGCTGGCGCAATGGGCTGCGCGCCAGCCGTTCTCTGCCGCTGAGCAGGGCCATGTGCTGCGGGTGGACACCACGCGGGCGGTCGATTGGGACCACCTGCTGCCCGCCGCTCACACCAAGTAGAGCAGCGCCGAGGTCATGACCAGGTAGCGCAGGAACTTGCCCACGGCCATGTAGGCCATGCAAGGCCAGAACGGCAGCTTGAGCCAGCCTGCCACGGCGCACAGCGGATCGCCCACCACAGGCAACCAGCTCAGCAGGCAGGCCTTGGCACCAAACTTTTGCAGCCAGGCCAGGGCACGGGCTTCGCGGTGGTAGCCACGGGCGCGGTCCACGACCTTGTGTGCGCCCAGACCTACCCACCAGCTGATGCCGCCGCCCAGCGTGTTGCCCACCGTGGCCACCAGGATGGCGGGCCAGAACAGTTCGGGGTTCAGCTTGATGAGCCCGAAGACCGCGGGTTCCGAGCCTACGGGCAACAGCGTGGCCGACACCAAAGCCACCACGAACACGGTGCTCAGACCGAACTGCGGCAGGGCCAGCCACTGCATCAAGGCATGCATCCAGGGTTCCATGGGGGGCGAGTGTAGGGGCTGTGGCGATGCGGCTTGCAGCGCAGGAGCAAAGCCCCTGCGAAACAGGCGTGGCGGATTTCGGTTGCTGAAATTTTCAGCAGCTACAATCCTGCCTCCTTTTTCAGCACCCACAGCTTTCCCCACCATGCGCATCGGCCCCCACCTCCTGGCGAATCGTTTGTTCGTCGCGCCGATGGCCGGGGTCACGGACCGCCCGTTCCGGCGGCTGTGCAAGCAGTGGGGGGCGGGCTACGCGGTCAGCGAAATGGTGACCTCGCGCCCGGACCTGTGGAACAGTCTCAAGACCTCGCGCCGCGCGGACCACACCGGTGAGCCCGGCCCCATTGCCGTGCAGATCGCGGGCACCGAGCCCGGCATGATGGCCGATGCGGCGCGCTACAACGTGGACCGTGGTGCGCAGATCATCGACATCAACATGGGCTGCCCGGCCAAGAAGGTGTGCAACAAATGGGCCGGTTCCGCGCTGATGCAGGACGAGGCCCTGGCCGTGGCCATTGCCCAGGCCGTGGTGCAGGCCTGCGCGCCGCTCAATGTGCCCGTCACGCTCAAGATGCGCACCGGTTGGAGCGCGCAGCACCGCAATGCGGTGGTGCTGGCACGCCGGTTCGAGGACGTGGGCGTGCAGATGCTCACCGTGCACGGGCGCACGCGCGAGCAGGGCTACCAGGGCCAGGCCGAATACGACACCATCGCCGCCGTGAAGGCGCAGGTCGCCATTCCCGTGGTGGCCAATGGCGACATCACCAGCCCGCAAAATGCGCGCGAGGTGCTGGCCTGCACCGGGGCCGACGCCATCATGGTGGGCCGCGCAGCCCAGGGTCGGCCCTGGATCTTTCGCGAGATCGGCCACTTCCTGGCCACGGGCGAGACACTGGCGACACCCCTGGTGGCCGAGGTGCGGCGCCTGCTGCTGGACCACCTGCAGGACCACTACCAGCTCTATGGCGAAGCCAGCGGTGTGCGCAGTGCGCGCAAGCACATTGGCTGGTACGTGCGGGGTCTGCCGGGGGGCGAGGATTTTCGACAACACATCAACACCATCACCGACAGCCGTGTGCAATGGGAGGCGGTGGCAGGCTTCTTCGACGCCCTGGGCGAGCGCATGGACCGCCTGCCTGCCCCCGACCACGGTGTGCACGGTGAACCACAAGAACAAGAGGGATTGGCTGCATGAGCAAGAAACACATCGAGGAATGCGTGCGCGAGAGCCTGCAGGGCTACTTTCGCGACCTGGGCGGCGAGACGCCCGACGGCATGTACGACATGCTGGTGCGCGTGGTCGAGAAGCCGCTGCTGGAGGTGGTGATGAGCCACGCCGACCACAACCAGTCGCGCGCCGCGGAATGGCTGGGCCTGAACCGCAACACGCTGCGCAAGAAGCTGGTCGAGCACAAGCTGCTCTGAGCCTTTTGCTATATAAATAATAGCTACTGGCGCTTGCTGGACGGGCGTTAGAGCACGATTTCACTTCAAAACCATCACCATGAACGCACTACTTTCCGTCTCCGACAAGACCGGCATCGTTGAATTCGCCAAGGAATTGCACGCGCTGGGCATCAAGCTGCTCTCCACCGGCGGCACCGCCAAGCTGCTGGCCGACAAAGGCCTGCCCGTGACCGAGGTGGCCGAGGTCACGCAGTTCCCCGAGATGCTCGACGGCCGCGTCAAGACCCTGCACCCCAAAGTGCACGGCGGCCTGCTCGCGCGCCGCGAGCTGCCCGAGCACATGGCGGCGCTCAAGGAGCACGGCATCGACACCATCGACCTGCTGGTGGTCAACCTCTACCCCTTTGAAGCCACCGTGGCCAAGGCCGGTTGCACGCTGGCCGACGCGATCGAGAACATCGACATCGGCGGCCCCGCCATGGTGCGCAGCGCCGCCAAGAACTGGAAGGACGTGGGCGTCATCACCTCGGCCGACCAGTACGCAGCCGTGTTGGCCGAGTTGAAGGCGGGCGGCAAGCTGTCCGACAAGCTGCGCTTCGCGCTGTCGGTGGCCGCGTTCAACCGCATCGCGCAATACGACGGCGCGATCAGCGACTACCTGTCGTCCGTCACGTTCGAGGCAGAGAAGCTGTCTGAGTCCTACGTGCCCCAGCGTGCGCTGTTCCCCGGCCAGAGCAACGGCATCTTCACCAAGGTGCAGGATCTGCGCTACGGCGAGAACAGCCACCAGCAGGCTGCGTTGTACCGCGACCTGGTCCCCGCGCCCGGCTCGCTGGTCACCGGCGCGCAGCTGCAGGGCAAGGAGCTCTCCTACAACAACATCGCCGACGCCGACGCCGCCTGGGAATGCGTCAAGAGCTTCGAGGCGCCTGCCTGCGTGATCGTCAAGCACGCCAACCCCTGCGGCGTGGCCGTGGGCAAGGATGCGCTGGAGGCCTACAGCAAGGCCTTCCAGACCGACCCGACCAGCGCCTTCGGCGGCATCATTGCCTTCAACCGCACGGTGGACAAGGCAGCGGCCGAGGCCGTGGTCAAGCAGTTCGTCGAGGTGCTGATGGCGCCCGACTTCACGCCCGAGGCGCTGGAGGTTTTCAAGCCCAAGGTCAATGTGCGTCTGATGAAGATCGCCTTGCCCCAGGGCGGCGCGTCCGCCTGGGACCAGGGCCGCAACGCCATGGACGCCAAGCGTGTGGGCTCAGGCCTGCTGCTGCAGACGGCGGACAACCACGAGTTGGCGCTGGCCGACCTGAAGGTCGTCACCGTCAAGCAGCCCACCCCCGAGGAGCTGAACGATCTGCTGTTTGCCTGGAAGGTGGCCAAGTACGTCAAGAGCAACGCCATCGTGTTCTGCAAGAACGGCATGACCATGGGCGTGGGCGCGGGCCAGATGAGCCGCCTGGATTCGGCGCGCATCGCGAGCATCAAGGCCGAGGCCGCCCAGCTGAGCCTGCAGGGCACGGTGGTGGCCAGCGATGCCTTCTTCCCGTTCCGCGACGGGCTGGACGTGGTCGTCGACGAAGGTGCGGCCTGCGTGATCCAGCCCGGCGGCTCGATGCGCGACGACGAGGTCATCGCCGCCGCCGACGAACGCGGCATCGCGATGGTGTTCACCGGCACGCGGCATTTCCGCCACTGAACTGCGCAGGAGCCCCGCCTTGATCAAGACGACCGCCGCTTCGACGACCCTGGCAGTGGCGCTGGCTGCCGTCGGCATCGCCGGCTGCAGCACCACGCCCGCACCCGGCGAGTTCACCCTGAGCAGCCCCGACCTGCGCGACGGCGTGTTCGACAACCGCTTCGTGCTCGACGGCTTCGGCTGCAAGGGCGGCAACGTGTCGCCGGCATTGGTGTGGCGCAATGCGCCGGCCGGCACCCGGTCCTTCGCGCTGCAGGTCTACGACCCCGACGCGCCCACCGGCAGCGGCTTCTGGCACTGGGCGGTCTACAACATCCCACCCAACACCGTGACGCTGCCCCAAGCGGCGGGCAACCCCGCCGGGCGGCTGCCGGCCGGCGCCTTCGGCGGCAACACCGACTTCATGGACACCGGCGCCACCGGCGGCAACGGCCACTACGGCGGCCCCTGCCCGCCCGAGGGCGACCGGCCGCACCGCTATGTGTTCACCCTGTACGCGCTGGCGGTGGACAGGATCGAGGTGGCCGCCGGCGTGCCCCGCACCGGCAGCGCCGCGCTGTACGGTTTCGTGCTGAACCGCGGCCTGGGCGCCGCCGTGCTGGGCAAGGCCTCGTTCACGGCCACCTACGGCCGCTGATTGGCGCGCCGCGCCGCCCCACCCCCGCCCAGCCCCGCCCCACCCCACCCCGATCGTGCGGCCGATCGATCGCCGCTGCCGCGCCGCGGCCACCGGCGCGGTGGGCCGGCCCGGCCGCGTGGCAGCACTGCGTGCAGCCGCGCCGGGGTTCTTCCATTCGGCGCGCGG
>CALFYH010000444.1 GCA_937952155.1 uncultured Saprospiraceae bacterium | reverse complement strand
GCAGGATTTTTTGTTTTTCTCGCGAAATTTTGGAAATTAATTGCAGTAGCGCTTGCAGCTTCAGGTGGTTATATTCTTAATTTTTTTAAGTCCAAAAAGAAAAATCAAGAAATCGAAACATCAGAAGAACCACAAATCTCTAATGATGATAAATCTGATCAAGAAATTAATTCATAAAATTAAATTATTAAAAAATGGAAAATCAAGAAAATGAAATAAAAGAACAACCAACTTTGATGGGTGGATTAAAAGGTATCGGATTTGCTATTATTATTTTAGGAGTTGCCTATTATTTTTATAGCGCAATGACCACGTATGAAAATGGAGAAAGTGTCACAATGAATAGATTATTGTTGCTTTCATATGGATTATTAGGTAAAAATGTAACAGTCGGCATCTTAGGTCTTTTTGCTTTAATAGTGGGTTATGGTGGTGCAAAAGAAATTATAGCATCAAAGAATAGTCAATAAAGACTTTATTTCCTTCTATCTGTCTGACAAATTTGGTTACAATCATTTATCTTCGCACAAAAAAGTGAAGTATGATTCTTACCGATAAGGAAATATTAAAGAGTATCGCTGACGGCAATATCGTGATAGATCCGTATCGTCCGGACTGTCTGGGTACCAATTCCTATGATGTACACCTCGGTAAATGGCTTGCTGTGTACGAAAACCATGAATTGGATGCCAAAAAGCACAATAAAATCAAACACTTCGAGATTGGCCCCGAAGGATTTGTTTTGTTGCCAGGAACACTTTATCTTGGCGTAACAGAAGAATATACAGAAACACATCACACGGTACCTTTCCTAGAAGGAAAATCCAGTATTGGTCGCTTGGGTATAGACATCCATGCCACGGCTGGCAAAGGAGATGTAGGATTTTGTAATACTTGGACCTTAGAAATATCATGTGTACAGCCTGTACGTGTGTATGCAGGCATGCCTGTAGGCCAGTTGATTTACTTCAAAGTAGAAGGCGAAATAGACAATTATTATAACAAAAAGTCTAATGCAAAATACAATCAACGCACCGAAAAACCCGTAGAAAGTATGATGTGGAAAAATAAATTTTGACATAAGAAATTATCCTTTCTCCAAAGCGTGTAAGATCCAAAATCCATGACACATACAGGAATCCGGCATGTCGAATCGTGGTTTGAACAATTGGATTGGCTACCTATGGATTTCCAAAAAGAGACATGGGAAGCTTACGCAAAAGGATATTCGGGTGTAGTCAATGCGCCAACTGGGAGCGGCAAGACATTTTCTGTTTTATTGGCTGTATTAGCAGATTATATTGAAAATCACAAAAAAGACGCTTTTACAGCTAAGCCCAATCAGCTGAAGCTCATTTGGATCACACCAATAAAAGCACTTGCCAAAGAAATCCTTATTTCCAGCGAAAAAGCTTTGCAAGCATTGGGGCTTCCTTGGAATGCAGAGATTCGTACTGGTGATTCCACAGCAAAGGATAGAGCCACACAATTCAAATCGCCGCCAGAAATACTCATTACTACACCAGAGAGCCTACATGTCATACTTGCTACCAAAGGTTATAAAAACTTCCTTGCTACAGTATCATGTATCGTAGCTGATGAATGGCACGAACTCATAGGATCCAAACGTGGTGTGCAGACCGAATTGCTTATATCAGCAATTTTGAGCCTTAATCCGAATGTAAGAATTTGGGGTATTTCTGCTACCATTGGCAATTTGGATGAAGCGATTGATGTCTTGTTATTTCCGATCTCAGAAGACAAACGCATAGTTATTAAGTCATCCATTCAAAAAAAGATAACCTTGCGTTCTGTCATTCCTGAAGAAATCGAAAAATTTCCTTGGGCAGGACATCTAGGTCTCAAACTTGCCCATCAAGTCATAGACATCCTGAGAGAAAGCAGAACAACACTAATATTTACCAATACCCGAGCACAGTGCGAAATTTGGTATCACAGATTGCTAGAACTAGACCCTGATCTGGCTGGTCAACTAGCCATGCACCATGGATCGATCAGCCGAGAAATTAGAGATTGGGTAGAGGATGCCCTTTATGAAGGTAGGATAAAGGCTGTTGTATGTACATCTAGTTTAGACTTAGGCGTAGATTTCAGGCCTGTGGAGACTATCATTCAAGTAGGTAGCCCCAAAGGTGTAGCCCGCTTTGTGCAACGTGCTGGGCGAAGTGGACATCAACCCGGCGCCGAGAGCCATATCTGGTTTGTACCTACACATGCTTTGGAACTGATAGAAGCCGCAGGTCTTCGGATGGCGATCACTCATGTAGAGCCAGAAGAAAGAATACCATATATCCGTAGTTTTGATGTGTTACTGCAATACCTGATGACCTTGGCAGTTTCCGAGGGATTTTATCCGCAGAAAGTACTATTACAAATAAAAAATACCCATTGTTTTTCATCAATCGATGATGTGGAATGGCTAAAGATGATCAATTTCTTACAATATGGAGGAGACACTTTACAAGCGTATGACGAATATAAAAAAATAGAGATTGCTGATGATGGCCGATATTTGGTGACGGACAAAAAGAAGATTCTTAGACATAAACTCAGCATCGGAACTATCGTCTCAGAAGCCTTGATCTCAGTCAAACTGATGAAAGGCGGCCATTTGGGTGTCGTAGAAGAATCGTTTATGTCGCAACTCAATCCTGGTGATGCCTTTTGGTTTGCTGGTAGATGTCTAGAGTTAGTTTCTATACATGAGATGACTGCTCGAGTCAAACCAAGTACAGCAAAATCTGGCAAAATCCCTTCATATGCAGGTGGAAGGATGCCACTAAGCTCACAAATGTCCAAGGTGCTACGCGAAAAGATATATCAATACACCGAAGGTGATATCACAGATCCTGAGATCGACGCGCTGATACCACTTTTTGAAATGCAGTCAGTGCGGTCTGTTATTCCCAAAAGAGATGAGTTTTTGATAGAATATTTTCAAAGTAATGAAGGATATCATTTGGTGATGTATCCATTTGAAGGTCGGAATGTCCATGAAGGAATGGCTGCACTCATTGCGAAACGCATCAGTATGCAACAATCCATCACTTTTTCCATTGCAATGAATGATCTTGGCTTTGAATTGTTGTCTGATCAAAAAATAGATGTCGAATCATTGTTAAATAAGTCGCTTTTCACCACACAAAATCTCACGTCTGATATTCAAGCAGGTATCAATAGCGTCGAAATGACCAAAAGAAAGTTTAGAGATATTGCTAGGATTTCGGGCATGATATTTTCAGGCTTCCCAGGCAAGCAAAAAAAAGAACGCCATATTCAGGCTTCCAGCCAATTGATTTATGAAGTTTTTAGAGAATACGAACCAGAAAATTTGCTCTATTTACAAGCGTTTGATGAAGTTATGACTTTTCAATTGGAAGAGACACGAATGAGACAAGCCTTGATGCGCATCACAGATACCCATTTTATCATAAGTCAACCTGATAAAGCTACGCCTTTTTCTTTTCCAATAATTGCAGATAGGATGAGAGAAAATCTTACTTCCGAAAAACTAGAAGACCGAATCAGGAAAATGACAAAAGAACTAGAAAAATAACTTTATACGCTGGATCCTATTTAAGTGTGTTTTTGTTTTGCGCAAATAACCAAGGCAATAATTCAGGTTCTCTGATCGCCATATTCCATATATCATGGCCACCTTCAGGGTATTCTTTATATTTCGCATTACCGCCAAAAGTGCCAAATACTTGGTACATATCTTTCGAAAGTGTTACTGGAACTACAGTATCTTTGGCACCATGAAAAATCCAAAGTGGAATATCCTTATAATTTTTTGCTTTGTCGAGATCTGCGCCGCCGCAGATGGGTACTGCTGCAGCAAACCATTCTGGTTTCCGAGACAATAAATCATAGGTACCAAAGCCGCCCATTGACAATCCGCCTATATATATGCGATTTTTGTCTATTTTTGGATCTTTCAATATCTGTTCTAGAAGTTGAATAAGTCTTTCCATTGGAGGCGTGACTGCTCCACCATTGATGATACTCCATTCGAATCTCTTCACAGGAGCCCAGTATTCGTCCTTTGGACATTGTGGTGCCAAAATAATGCTTGGATATTTTGACTGCACCATATCGGACGCTAGATAAGGTACAATATGGATGAGTTGACTCACATTGTCATCGCCACGTTCACCTGCGCCATGTAGCCAAATAAAAAGTGGAATTTTATCTTTTGTGTTCTTGTATTCATCTGGATAAAAGATGTTGTATGGCAACGTAGTTCCGTCAGCTGATTTAAAAGTGCGGGCATTGATACCCTGCGTATATTTAGAAGTTGCGCATCCTATTGTGAAAAGTACAAGAAATAAAAAGTACCATTGCTTCATGATGAATATTTAGACTTTGAGACATAAAGATACACTTCATCTAAAAAAAGTATGCCATAAACTGCCGCCTATTGACCTGTCCGTAAAATTACCTGAAATATTTTCATCTATAAACCACATTTACTGCCAATTTGACACTAAATATTGACATGGCATAAACTTTGACTATTAGCAGTGTAATCAAAAAAGTAATATAAATTATGTCAAAAGGTAATATATCAGTTCAAGCGGAAAATATATTTCCGATCATTAAAAAGTTTCTTTACTCCGATCACGAAATCTTTTTGAGAGAGTTAGTGTCAAATGCAGTAGATGCTACTACCAAAATAAAAACACTAGCTCAAAAAGGTGAGGTCAAAGGAGATCTTGGCGATATCAAGATAGAGATAAAAGTAAATAACGACACTAAGACGCTGCATATCATCGATAAAGGTATAGGCATGTCTGAAGATGAAGTCAATAAATATCTAAACCAAATGGCGTTTTCTTCAGCAGAAGAATTTTTGGCAAAGTACAAAGATGATGCAACCATAATCGGACATTTTGGTCTAGGATTTTATTCGGCATTTATGGTAGCTGACAAAGTAGAAGTCATCACAAAATCCTATCGCGATGATGCACCTGCTGTAAAATGGGAATGTGACGGTAATCCCGAATATACCATCGAGCCTAGTGACAAAACCGAACGAGGTACTGAAATCATCCTTTATATCAATGAAGAAAATAAGGAATACCTCGAAGATCAGCGCATCAAAGAATTGCTTAATAAATATTGTAAGTTTTTACCAATCGAAATAAAATTCGGTACCAAAACTGAAAGTACGTGGGAAGGCGAAGGCGATGACAAAAAAGAGATCAAAACCGAGTCTGACAATATCATCAATAATCCACATCCAATCTGGAAAAAGAAACCTTCAGATTTGACCGATGAGGATTATAAAAACTTCTATCAGGAATTACATCCATACAGTTCACCACCACTTTTCTGGATTCACCTCAATATAGATTATCCATTCAATCTGACAGGTATCTTGTATTTTCCTAAGATGAACAACAGTTTTGAAGTACAGAAAAACAAGATACAATTATATAGCAATCAAGTATTTATCACTGATGATGTAAAAGAGATCGTACCCGAATTTCTTATGTTGCTTCATGGTGTAATAGATTCACCAGATATTCCTTTGAATGTATCAAGAAGTTATCTCCAGTCTGATGCGAACGTCAAGAAAATCAATACCTATATTTCCAAAAAAGTTGCAGAGAAATTGCAGTCTCTTTTCAATACTGACAGACCATCTTACGAAGATAAGTGGAAGGAAATCAGTACTTTCGTGAAATACGGCATGATTTCAGACGAAAAATTCAATGAGAAGGCGATGTCTTTTGCTTTGCTTCGCAATCTTGACAATGCCCACTTTACATTAGATGAATACAAAGAAAAGGTAAAAGCCACACAGACTGACAAGCACAATAAACTGATCTATATCTATGCCAATGATATCAAAGCACAGCACAGTTATATAAAGGCAGCTAAAGATTATGGATATGATGTGTTGGAGATGGATACCATTATTGATAACCACTTCATGCAGCATATTGAATACAAAGGCAATGAAGTGACTTTTGTGCGTGTGGACTCAGAGACACCTGACAATCTGGTTCAAAAGGAAGAAACCAAAGAATCAGTTTTAAGTCAAGCTGACCAGGACAAAGTCAAAGATATATTTACAAAATCGGTAAAGAACTTGGGTACTGGACATATTGAAATGAAGGCTTTATCGCCAAATGATCATCCAGTCATGATCACCAAGCCTGAATTTATGCGTAGAATGAAAGAAATGCAAGCGATGCAAGGTATGGATATGAGTATGTTTCCAGATAGCCACAATGTGGTGATCAATACCAATCATCCGCTGATAGCCGATAAACTTATCAAGATGAAAAGCGAAGATAAAAAAGCAGATTTTGCAGGTTATCTTCATGATCTTGCGCTTCTTAACCAAAACATGCTTAAGGGTGAAGAGTTGTCTGCATTCATCAGCCGCAGTCTAGAATTTGTAAAATAGGATTTCTTATTCAATATCACAGGCCACAATCTTTTCACAAGGTTGTGGCTTTTTTATTTTCTAACACCTAGGTCTTTATATGGGTTCAACTTTACCAAAACTTTGACTTGCCTTAGATCTAACTTCTATATAGGCTCATGCAATTTTTAGCATCATATTTGTCCAAAGGAAAATTATCAGATTCTTACCCAAAAATGTGATGCCACTTTTCCCAGAGTTCTGGACTTATGGATTTATACATCTCAGGCATACTATGGTAAAGGGCAATGTGAACAACTAATGGCTTTACATCTTTCAGACCTGTTTGATTTAGAATATTGTCTTGATCCCAACTACTTATTTTTTCAATAATTTGCCAAGTGTCCGAAACATCAGGATAAGTTATATTCTTTTGTGTAATCAAAAAAGCTTCTGCGTAAGCGTGAAAAGCTGTGTTATAATACTTGTCAGGATGAAGTACAGCATTGGTTAGTTGCTCCAAAGACAATATGATGACACCATCTTCTGCATTGACTTCTACGTTATGCAAAAACTGCATGTCAGGCGTCGGAAATGGATGTTTGTACAAATATATCCTATCCATATCACCTATTAGATAGTCTTTGTGTGCAAGTCCAATTACTACTCCATGAGCTGCCACCATACATTTAATGTCTTCAGGAACTTCTCGAAGTTCTGCACCTACAGATTGGAAAAGCCGACCTTCTAGATATAATGTGAGTCTATATTCGAATAGAGATTTTTTATCATCAGACAATTTATTGTAAGGCTCAAAATATTTCACCAACCATTCTCGCAACTTAGGATCAAATTTTAATGGAAACTTACTCAACCACCAATGATCCAATGGCCCATGAAACACATAGATCGCTACCAACAATGCCACAGGTAAAAATATCCACACAGAAACAAAATGATATTTGTTGTAACTGAAATACATTATGGCAACAGCTAAAAGTACAATAGGAAGTGCCAGAACTTTAGAAATTGAGTGTATTTGCATGACCAAGGAATTACCGTAATGAAACGATTTTAGGTGAGTTATGGGTATAAAAAAAGGGACAATTTTATAAAAAAATTATCCCCTTTCGGTGGTACCTCCCAGATTTGAACTGGGGACACACGGATTTTCAGTCCGTTGCTCTACCAACTGAGCTAAGGTACCCTGTTTTAAAAAGCGACGCAAAATTAATGCCTTTTTTCAGATTACAAAAGATTAGCGTTATATTTTTCATTTTTATTTTTAGTCAATTA
>CALFYH010000443.1 GCA_937952155.1 uncultured Saprospiraceae bacterium | reverse complement strand
TCAGCAAACCTGTCAAAATCCTAGAACTTCATACCGATGGTTATAAAGAAATCACCAATTTTTCGATAACTAAAAATATGACGCTCAAGGATATTATTGCCGAACTCGAGCCTCAACCCAATAAACGATATGGTGTCAAGAAGGCAAAAAAGAAGTAAAATTGTTAGCCTGATATTCAAACAATAAAATACAGGTATCATCCATTTTGATGGTGATATATTTAGATAATCAGCTTTGGTTCTCTATTGTCAATTATCCATCTTACCTTTGCAGTCAAATTTCATTATGACATTTAGAGATCTCAATCTTTCCAATCCGCTCCAAAATGCCTTGGACGACGCTGGATTTACCACACCGACCACGATCCAATACAAGGCTTATCCTGTGATCATGTCGGGAAGAGATGTACGTGGCATCGCACAGACAGGTACCGGAAAGACCATTGCTTACCTCCTACCCTTGCTCAAAATGTGGTCTTTTAGCAAGGCGAGACATCCACAGATTCTCATCATCGTACCTACGCGGGAGTTGGTAGTGCAAGTAGTAGATCAAGCCACATTGCTTACCAAATATATGAATGTCGTCATTCGTGGTGTATATGGCGGTACCAATCTAAAAACACAAGCATTTGAAATTTCTGAAGGTCTTGACATCATTGTAGGTACTCCAGGCAGACTATTGGATCTGGGTTACCACGGATCTCTGAACTTAAGAGCAATCAAAAAATTGGTCATCGATGAAGTGGATGAAATGCTGGCTTTGGGATTCAGATCACAGTTAGAACACATCATGGAGCTACTTCCAGAAAAACGACAAAATCTGCTTTTTTCTGCCACGATAGATGAAAATGTCGAAATTTTGCTGGGAGAATATTTTAACGAACCCGAAAAAATAGAAGCAGCACCTTCAGGAACGCCATTGGCAAATATTAATCAAGTCTTGTATCGAATCCCAAATTTCAATACCAAAGTAAACCTTTTGGAAATATTGCTCTCTACAAGACCAGAAATGACCAAAATCCTACTTTTTGTTTCGACAAAAGCACTGGCTGATGAACTTTATGAGAGGATTAACCAACAATATCCCGGCGCAATAGGTGTCATCCATTCCAATAAAGATCAAAACTATAGATTCAATTCTGTCAATAAATTTCAGGAAGGAGCAATCAGAATGCTTATTGCTACAGACATCATAGCACGTGGCTTGGATATAGAAGATGTTTCTCATGTAATCAATTTTGATATGCCAGATGAGCCCCAAAATTATGTACATAGGATCGGTCGAACTGGGCGCGCTGATAAAAAAGGGGAAGCAATTTCACTTGTAGGAGATTTGGATACGGATTGGTTGCAAGAAGCACAAGAGTTTATGAACTATGAGATACCTGAGTTGCCATTACCAGACGGATTGGTGATTTCGGATGTTCTGACTGATGCCGAATTGCCGAAGATCAACATGAAAAATGTACTTGGTAAATTGCCCAAAATAGTTGAAGATAAAAGTGCCTTCCATCAAAAGAAAGCTAAAAATGTAAAAGTAAACGTGAAAGTCAGGCATAAGGATAAGATGTTTGAGAAGTATGGAAAACCCAAAACCAGAGGTCAAAAAAAGAAAAAATAGGTACTTCTCCGACAAAATAATGTATCCTACAAGACAAAAAGAAACTTTTCGATTATATCTAAAAGTATGAGTACAAATTTTGACTTTATAACTTACATTAATAATTGTCAAAATATTATACTTTTACAGGTTAAATCAACAAAATACAGATGCTTGATATTGGAGGATTAAGTGGATTTCATAGTGAGAGTACAATCTATATGATTTTATTTACCAATGCGATGACGATCATTTTGTCCTTGCTATTGGTATTTACCTATGACAAGACCACGTCACTGGCTGGGAGATCTTATAGTTTCATACAATCCTTGTTACTAATGTCCGTAGTCACAGCGACCATCATGCAGTCTATCGGCGACAGTCTGGCTTTGAGCTTCGGTATATTCGGTGCGTTAGCTATCATACGATTCAGATCCAATATTTCTGACCTTCGTGATATAGCATTTATATTCGCTACCATGGCAATTGGTATCGCTTGTGGTGTCCATTCCTTCCAAAACGCCATCATTGGTACAGTTACCTTTTGCCTTATCATCTTTTTACTAAAATTGAGTCCTTTTGATCCAAAGCACAATATCAAAGGTAATCTGAGAATAGAAACAAACAATAGCCAAGTCATCTTAAAACAAATAGAAGCAATTTTGGCCAAGTTTACGTATAATAACAACTTGTCGAGATATCGTATCATCACTTCGCCCGACGGCATCACAAGCCATGAGTACGAATACAGCTTTGTCGTTCAGGATATCCGTTCTGGTGATATTTTACTTTCTAGTTTCAATGAAATAGAAGGTATAAAGGTGACAAAGTTGCTTTTTGAAGACAAAGTTTTTGCTATCAATAATTTCTGATCCATGCAAAAGTTTAATATTTTTTATTGGTTGATTGGCCCATTATTGATTGTTTCGGTATATTTATTGACCAATACTTTGAGACTCAGCCATCGTGAATACTATGGATTTGCAGAAAACAAACAATCTGAAATCAACTTGGATAAAGATGTCACCATTGTCAAAACTTTGGTAAAAACTGGGGACAAAGTTAAAAAAGGTCAACTGCTCATGTTGGTAAATAACACGGATATTCATCAACAGATCAATCAAATTCAAGTAGCAGAAAGTGGTATTCAACTCAAAAATGACTTGACTGAATCTGAATTAAAATCCGAAATTCTGAAGCTAGAAAAGGAAAGAGATATTGAAATAAGCACAATTCACACCAAAATCAATAGTTTGCAGCAAGAAACTGATTTTTATAAGTCCTTGGTTAATTCTAATGATGTCAAAGATTCGGAAATTCGCAATCCTAATGAAACGATGATTAAAAATCTAAATGACGAAATCAAAGAAATAACACAACAATACAATAATAATATAGCCTTGTATCAAAAGATGATACGCCAGCCCAAACAAACAAAAACAGAAAAAGCCTTGTATTCTGATAAAAAAAATTATCTACAATCAGAGATTAACAAATTTCAAATCATAGCGCCTTTTGACGGCGTAATCGGCAGTATCAATATCAGAGAAGGAGAATATGTTAAAGCTTTTACGAGCCTGATCAGTTTCTATGAAGCAACGCCGCCGATGGTTTTGGCATACGTCCAAGAGAAATACGATATAAAAATAAATCCCGGGGACACTGTTTGGATATCTTCTGCCTATAATAGTGGCAAGAAAACAAAGGGAATCATCTCAGCCAAAGGCAACAGAATTGTCGAAATACCAGAGAAGTTTCGTAAAATTCCCGATGTTCGTATTTACGGCATTGAGGTCTTTATAAATATACCAGTGGATAATCGATTTTTACAAAAAGAAGTTCTACGCATATCTGATATTGAATGATTTAATAAGATTTACAGATATATGCGATACTTCATAATCTTATTGTTCTTTTTTTTGATACATGATGCGACTTGCCAAAAAGTAAATCCATCATCATTACTAAGTGATGCATTATCTGACGAACGCATCCAGTTAGACACCAAACTATTGCAAAAAATGGAGTCTTTTGATGATAAATTGCCTATTCTCGAAAAAATAGATGCAAGGACCGAATTCGACCGATTGCTGACATCACGGCAAGAATTTATGCTGAGAACCAGTTTCAATAGTCTTCGACAACGCAAAGCAGAATACCAAAAACATCAGTCATCACTTCAATTGTACAGTACAAAAGCTATAACTCGAACCAATGAAATCCTAGCAAAAAGAGTTGAAAACATCTTGGATTGGGTAGAGACAAAAGAGCAAATGGACTTTCAAGAAAAATACAATAATTATTTGTTAGAAAAGGAAGCACTCATACGAAATATCCTTGTCGCTGGGGAAGCCATAGATTTAGAAGACTTGATTTCAATAAAAGAACAAATATTAGAAAACCAATTAAAATCGAACACTTTAGAATTAAAAAGGAAAAACAATTGTGAATCTTTAAAAATATATGAAGGAACTATAATCAACCTAGATCAGTGGCCTTCGGTAAGTCAGATTTTGTCGATTGTAAATAACATAGCGCCAGATATAGAAAAACATCCAGACATCATTGAGTTGGATGCCGAATATAGATACTTAAATATGGATCTACAGACTGAAAAAGCAAAATCACAAAAGATCGTTGACTTTGCTCAAGCAAAATTTACCGTTCGTGATGATTTACTCTTGCGCAATAGATTTTCGATCGGAATGGGTTTTACAATACCTTGGACAGGATCTTATCGAATCAAAAAACAAGAAAATTTGATCAAACAGGAAGATGTGACAAATAAAAGCGCAATCAGAAAAATTGAAATACAAACCGAGTTTGAAACTTTGAAATCCGAAATAAACCGCGAAGCGCAATCATACCAATTATGGAAAAATTTATCATCAGAT
>CALFYH010000442.1 GCA_937952155.1 uncultured Saprospiraceae bacterium | reverse complement strand
TTATTGTTAATCAAAATAATATTTTACCTTATGAATTTATTTCGTAATTATAGACATACTTATTCAATAAAATGTTAATTTTGATCTAAAATTTAGTATCATGACCATCAAAGATTTAACACTTATTTGCCTTCTATTAATTTTTGGTTATACATTGTTTGCTGGAGAAAAAATCAAGGCATCCATTTTCGTAGATGGAGTCCAGAGAGAATATTATCTTCATATCCCTTTATCCTATTCGGCACAAAATGATGTACCTCTGGTATTTATGTTGCACGGAACTGGCGGAGATGGAGAAAAAATGTACGAATCTTCAGGTTGGGCGGAACTGGCAGAGAATGAAGGTTTTATAGCTGCTTTTCCTAGTTCGCTTCGGTACAAAATTATTGATTATGACACAATCAAAACTACAACAAAACGGAATATCACACCTGATGCAGGATTTACTTTTTTTCCAGGTGTAGAAGGAAAGGACGATATAAAGTTTTTACGATTACTGATAGATAAAATCATGACCGAGTATAATATAGATGGACGTCGAATTTATCTTAATGGGTTCAGCAATGGAGGAGCGATGGCTGCTCGATGTGCAGTAGAAATGAGTGATGTTTTAGCTGCAGTAGCGGCCAATGCCGGATCTTTCGAAATAGATACTGTTTATATCCCCAAGAGAAAGCTCCCTGTCATCTATCAAGTAGGCAATAAAGATTATGGACCTGGCAATGAAGGTCCAGAAGCACCAATGAAATATTTTGATTCTCTCATTTCGTATCCCAATACCTACCGAGGAGGCAAATTGTATGAAACAGCTTTGAGATACACCACCAATTTTGAATATAAAACTGAACACACTATATCTGGTGACTCGAGTAGGGCATTGGTTGCTAGATATTTGCCACAAGAGGACAATGCAGATAGAGAGTTTCTGTATATATTTGTCAAAGGCTTAGGTCATAGTTATCCAAATTGGGCCCCAACTTTTCATTGGGATTGGATGAAAAAGTTTCAACTTCCTACCACTTCAGCATTTACACTCACAGTTCAAAATGGATATGGCAGCGGACAATATCAAAAAGGGGACATCCAACACATCTGGGCGGAGCAACAAGATGGCAAAGTATTCTCTCATTGGACTGGAGATATTGAATTTCTTGAGTCTTCGATGGAATATCATACCAGGTTGACTATGCCTAATAAAAATATCACAATTGCAGCCAAGTTTGCAACGCTTTCTTCTGACCAAATCCTTAGGTCTATAACTATTCGTGGCGAAAATACTGATAAAAATGTCTTTTATTTTCTACCCGAAAATGCCTCGACAACCAAAGGTGTTGCTTGGTTTTTTCACGGTACAAATGGCAATGCTGCCAATATGACATTTGACCCAGACACACGACAGTTGATCAATCTTCTTATAACAAAAGGCTATGGTATTATAGCGATTACAAGCGAAGAAAGTGAAACACAAACGGATTTCAATGGTGACGGGGTATACAGATGGTCTTATGGTGTTGATAGTAATCTGATAGATATAGCCAATGTACGCTTGATTCGTGATAAATTGATTGAAGGAGGACTCATAAAATCTAATACACCACACATAGCCATAGGATGGTCAGCTGGTGGAGCTTTTACAGAATTTGTAGCCAATACTTTGGGATGGAAGTCCGCGATCAATCACACCTCTTCTGGAAATGAACAGTTATCGTTGAGCGCTCAAGTAAAAGTGCCTTATTTGGTATCAATGAATGAAAATGATCGTCACCCTGATGTAGGTCAGCAAGCCAATAATGATGCTAAAAACTATGTAAAGAATTATATAGATCGTGGTGCTTGCGCGGTTTATCACTTGCACACCAAGTCGCCCTTATATCCAGAACGTTTTGATAGATCTCCGTTTATCACGACCGAAGATTCTCGCAAAATATATAATGAATTGCAATCTAATAACCTCATTGATGCCAATGGTTTTATCATCGGCCTAGCCACAAATGTTAAACTTGCTATTGCCAATAATCCTAGTAATTTTCCTTTTATATTAGGGCTCAGTCAAATGCAACGTGACGCGGCAGTCAAGCAAATAGAAGTGATCAATGCTGAACATAGTTTTAAGGCAGATATCAATGGAATGACAATACAATTTATTGAAAAAGCTTGTGGTATTGATACGCATACGGATGATCAAGACTTATCAAATGCATTACAGGAATATCCAAATCCAGGGATAGACATAATCAATATAAAAGCTCCATCTTCATGGAAGATATATTCAGTGTGCGGTATAGAAATGATGTTTGGACAAGGTGAACATGCCGATATAAGTCATTTGTCAAGCGGATTGTATGTAATCAAGAGTGAAAATAGAGCCATCAAGTGGGTGAAATTGTAAAGATCAAATCATATTTTAAATTGGCTAATATTAATCAAATTTTATAGTTTATAATTCTCTTTCTTAAGTTTTTATTTTAAGTTAGATCGGAAGAGCACACGTCTGAACT
>CALFYH010000441.1 GCA_937952155.1 uncultured Saprospiraceae bacterium | reverse complement strand
AACGCTTTTGAAACTCAGTGGTAAAGTAAAAATAGAATCTTTATTTGTCAAAATATTGGTGAGTTTTACTATATTGCTGTCCACAAAAGATAACCTAAAGTCATCATTAACTATTGTATTATTCTCATAAGAAATATCCTTCACAGCTCCGGTATCAAGGTCATAAGAATACAGTTGGTAATCATTCTCGCTATCAAGAAAAGTTACATACAGTGCATTATCAGTAAGCTCAAATTTGTGGTAGTTTTTTACATTTTCATTCCAAAATGCAATATTCTGTTCTAAAACGCCATCTTCTACATTGATTATTTGCAGTTTATCCCTCAGAAGTCTGTAATACTTGTTTTTTCTGATTACAAAATGTGATCTATTGGGTAGATCTAAGTCTTCATTCACACTTGTTGTATTGTCCACAACCAATGTATGCATGAGTTCAAATCGATCGGAGTTAAACAAATAAATTTTAAGTGAATCGCCCTCTTCCAACATATAGTGTTTATCACCAATTTGCGCAAAACCGATTTTTCCATTTAGGTATGTAGGATAATTTACACCATTAAAAGTAAAATCAGATATTTTCTCTTGAGCACATAAAAATCCCGAAAAGAATAAAAATAGAATAGGTAAAAGCTTATTCATAACGTATTAATTTTAAACAAAAATAATCTTTTTTATTTAAAAAGATAAGTTTTTGCAGAATATACTTTTGTTAACGCTTAAGAATGTCGTCTGAGATACAAAAAAGGTAACTATTCGTCAAACTAATTTTAGATAGGACTGATGATCATTGTAAAGTTTAAACTTGACTATTTCTATGTTTTTGTCAAATTATAACTGACTATTTGTGAAAACAAAACAATTGATTCAAAATGATTTAAAAAATAAAAAAAATGATTATTTTTGCATTTAAAAATCAGTAATGAAAAAAAAATTATTTCCTATAATCTTTTTAGTCACGTTTGTTTCATGTGAAATCGAAAATACTGATTTAAAATTTACTAAAATAGAAGGACAAGTTCAAGTTGATGGAACTATGGATTTGTTTGCATCTTTTAATAAAGAAGGGATAAATGAACTTGAAAATGCCCAAGAATTTGGTTTTGCTGCTGATACGCTAATTAATCCTGAGGTTTTAACATCAAATGCAGCTAATTCAGCTCGTGGAATTTTGAATAGTAATTCGTTTACTGGAAAATATGAAGGGGCTTTCCCATTTCGGCCTTATTATTTCAGAGCTTATGTAGTCAAAAATGATGGCAGCACTGTGTATAGTGAAAATTTAATGGTGGATTCAGTAAATGCTAAGAGAATTCAAGTCCCATGTAATTTAGATAAGAATACTTTTATTATTGGTGGAACCAAGAAAAATATTTTCAATTCTACAGAATTATTGATTGAAAATAGATATAACAGGTTTTATGCCTATAATCCAGAATATTACATAGATGTAGAGTTTGAATTTGAGCCTAGAACAGGAATTTATACTACCACACACAACTCTCCAGATGACAATCAAGTACGAATTATAATGTACGGATCAATTAAAGGAATTATAAAAGAAGGCGGCACAATTATTGTAAATCAAATAGGTAAATATAAATGGCAAATGAGTTTTTGCAATGCTAAATTTTCATTTGGTAGTGCAGGCAGCACTACAGATATAATAGGCAATCTAACATTTCCTTTTGATTAAGAATGTTTTTATTTAAAGCTTACTTCTTACAGGAATCCAAATTATACACAAATATAAAACAATTCATCACTTCCCTATACAAAACTTACTAAAGATACTCTCAAGCAAATCATCCGTCGATACTTCGCCGGTGATAGTGCCGAGATGAAAAAGTGCTTCTCTGATATCCATCGCCACAAAGTCTGATGATAAACCTGTGTCCATTCCTGCCAATACTTTTTCGAGACTAAGTTTTGTGTTTTCTAATGCCTCGTGGTGGCGTGCATTGCTAATGATCGTGCCTTCGGCTTGGTTGTGGTTTTTGATGTATTGAGAAAAATAAGCCAATAATGGTTGAAGTGTTGCCTTGTATTTGGCTGTGATGAGTAGTGTTTTTGTGCCACTTTTTTCTGCGATGGCTTGAGTTTTAGGTTCGGCTAGTGCAGCTGAGATAGTATCCGCTTTATTGAGCAGGATGACGCCAGTTTGATCGCTGGTAAGAGCTAGGTTTTGGAATTCAGCAGTAGTTTCTTCTACGCTTTTGTGGATATCACTGATGAAAAGTACGATCTCTGCTTCTCGGAGTTTTTGTTTGGACCTTTCTATACCTAGACCTTCGAGTACATCTGATGTCTCGCGGATGCCTGCAGTATCTATAAATCGAAACATGATGCCATCTATCACCAAGGTATCCTCGATAAAATCTCTTGTCGTACCAGCAATGTCACTAACCAAGGCTTTCTCTTCGTCGAGGATTGTATTGAGTAAGGTAGATTTACCAGCATTGGGAGCACCTATTATAGCAACGGGAATACCTTCTTTGATACTATTGCCCCAACGAAATGAATCGAGCAATGGATTGATAACCATTATAATTTTATGAATAAGATCTTTGAGCCTACCACGATGGGCAAACTCTACATCTTCTTCAGAAAAATCAAGTTCCAACTCGATCAAGGCCGCAAAATCAATCAACTCCTGTCTTAGCTCCTTGAGTTTTGACGAAAAATGTCCTTTGAGCTGATTCAGCGCTATTTCAGATGACTTGGCAGAAGATCCATGGATTAAGTCGGCCACTGCTTCTGCTTGTGAGAGATCTAGTCGTCCATTTAGAAAGGCGCGCAGCGTAAATTCTCCCGGATAAGCCAACTTGGCTCCGTTTTTTATTGCTAGAGAAATGATGGATTGGACCAATTGTGGTGAGCCGTGGCAAGATATTTCGGTACTATCTTCTGTAGTGAAAGACTTAGGTGCTCTGAATAATGTGACCATTACCTCATCGATCTCCTTCTCCCCATCTACGATCCAACCATAATGTACTGTGTGAGAATCCACATCACGGAGCCTTTTACCTTTAAATATTTTATCGGTAATAGAAATCGCTTCCTTTCCGGACAATCGAATGATTGCAATCGCACTTTGTCCTTGTGGTGTAGCTGGAGCAATGATGGTATCTGTCAGGTGATTCATAGTACAAAAGTAGCAATTATGGTTTGATTTTTGTATTTTGATTTAATTATCTGTTTGCACAAAATTTAACTCAGAGTTAAATTTTTTATAAAAATTGTTTCTTATTCCAAAAAAGGCTATAACTTTATGAGCGAAATTGAAATAACTTCTTTTTTGCCAATTTTTTATGATTATTAGCATTTTATCTGAATAAATATGACCAAAAGAATTAAAAAAGTCGCTGTCCTCGGATCTGGAGTAATGGGCTCGGGCATTGCATGTCATTTAGCAAATTCGGGATTGGAAGTTCTGATGTTGGATATTTTACCACCAAACTTGGACGATCAACAAAAATCCAATAAAACACTTCGAAATAGAATAGCAGATACTTCATTGGCAAATGCCATAAAATCGAAACCGGCTCCGTTATATGACGCCACTTTTGCTTCAAGGATTACCACGGGCAATTTTGAAGACGATATGGACAAAATATCGGCATGTGACTGGATAATAGAAGTTGTGGTCGAAAGACTGGATATCAAGAAACTGATTTTTACTCAAGTGGACAATCTACGCAAAGCAGGATCGTTGGTGACGTCCAATACTTCAGGCATTCCTATTGGGCAGCTTGCTGAAGGACGAAGTGAAGATTTCAAAAAGAACTTTTGCGGTACACACTTTTTTAATCCAGCACGATACATGGCACTTTTCGAAGTGATACCACATGGTGGAACAGATGCAGATGTTATCGATTTCTGGATGCATTACGGAGAAGTTTATTTAGGTAAAAAAGCTGTATTATGTAAAGATACTCCAGCATTTATTGCAAACAGAATAGGATTCTACAGCGGTAATAAAGTCGGAGAATTGACCGAAAAGTATGGTTTGTCTATAGAAGAAGTGGACAAAATAACAGGCGAGCCTTTAGCTTGGCCAAATACAGGTAGCTATCGACTCCTTGATTTGGTTGGTCTTGACACATCAGTCAAAGTTACCAAAGGTGTGATAGATAATTGTCCTGATGACGAATTTGTAAAGGTTATAAAAAACAAACCTGTTCACAAAGCTACCCAATTCTTACTTGACAACAATTATTTGGGTGATAAGTCAGGTCAAGGATTTTATAAAAAGACCGATCAACGAGACGAAAAAGGAGGTCGAGTTATTTTGGCTTTAGATCTGAATACATTGGAATACAAACCTACACAAAAGGTAATGATCCCTGTGGTCGGAATAGCCAAAAAAGTCGAGATCATGGATAAGCGACTTAAGGAAATGATGGCTTCTGATGAAAATTCTGGCCATTTTGTGCGAGACCTTATTTGTGGGATCATTGCTTATGCTTCTAATAGAATCCCAGAAATAAGTGACAATATCTACAGCATCGACAATGCCATGAAAGCTGGTTATGCTTGGACTTATGGACCTTTCGAATTTTGGGATATGATAGGCATTGCTGATGGCGCCGCAATTGCTAAAAATCTAGGTGAAGTGATACCTGTTTGGGTAGAACAAATGATCAAAGATGGCGTCACAAGTTTCTACAAAATTGAAGATGGGAAACGCAAGTATTATGATCTGGATACAAAATCCTATAAAGTAATACCTGGTACGGAATTAAATATCCATTTGGACAATTACAGAACGGTAACTCCAGTGTATAAAAATTCTGAATGTACGATCCATGATATAGGCGATGGAGTTATGTGCTTTGAGTTTACTTCAAAATCTAATGCCATTGGAGAAGGCATTGGTCAAGGTGCATTAAAAGCATTAAATATCGCACAAAACGGAGAATGGAAAGGCATAGTTATTGGTAATAACGCCAAAAACTTCACAGTCGGCGCCAATCTTATGAATGTTGGTATGGTAGCAATGCAAAAAGATTTTGCAAAATTGGAAGAAATGGTCAATGCCTTCCAACAAATAAATATGGCACTCAGATATGCACCTATTCCAGTAGTAACTGCTACTCAAGGCTATGTTTTCGGTGGTGGATGCGAGATCTTGATGCATACAGACGCTGCTGTTTGTCATGCCGAATCATACATCGGACTGGTAGAAGTAGGTGTAGGTTTGATTCCAGGTGGTGGTGGTACCAAAGAGTTTGCAGTTCGAGCTTCAGAGTCATTTTTTGAAGGTGATGTACAGATTCCGACCCTTGTAGAGAAGCTAAAAGTAATAGCAACAGCGACGGTTTCTACATCAGCTTATGAAGGATTTAAACATGGTTATCTGCAACACGACAGAGATATTGTAGAAATCAATCTCAATAAAGTCCTAAGTACCGCGAAAGCTAAAGTACTTTCTCTTGCTCAAAACTATAATGCTCCGATTCCAAAAGAAGTTACAGTCTTAGGTAGAGGTGGATTAGGTACGCTTTATACCGCATTAAATGAATTTTACCTTGGGAAATATATGTCGGCTTACGACTTAGAAATAGCCAAAAAAGTAGCTTATGTGCTTTGTGGTGGAGACCTGACTGGGCAACAAAAAGTTTCAGAACAATATCTATTGGATATAGAAAGAGAAGCATTCTTACAGCTTTTAGGCAATCAAAAAACATTGGATAGAATTCAGTATTTATTGATGAATAATAAACCATTGAGAAATTAAATCAAATAATAAAAATGAACGCATATATAATAAAAGGATTCAGATCTGCAGTTGGAAAAGCTAAAAGAGGCGGATTTCGCAATTATAGATCAGATGATCTTGCCGTGGATATCCTTACCTATCTTGCTTCCCAAGTTCCGCAACTTGATCCCAAAGAAATAGATGATGTCATCGTCGGTTGTGCCAATCCTGAAGGAGAGCAAGGACTCCAAGTAGGTAGGCTTATTGCTGCTAGAGCTTTAGGTCAAGAAGTACCCGGTATGACTATCAATAGATACTGTGCATCAGGTCTAGAAGCGATAGCTATTGCCGCTTCGAAAATAAACGCTGGCATGGGACATTGTTATGTGGCTGGTGGAGCAGAATCTATGTCGCTTTTGCCAATGACGGGATATAAATTGGCGCCTAGTTACAATGCTGCGATGCAAAACATCAATTATCATGTCAGCATGGGACATACGGCAGAAGCTGTTGCCGAAAAATATCAAGTCACACGCGAACAAGCTGATGCGTTTTCAGTGAGGTCGCACACACTGGCTGCTGCTGCTATCAGAGATGGCAAATTTAAGGATGAAATTGTGCCCATCGTCGTAAAAGAAGTGCTGGTAGAAAATAATAAAAGAATCGAAAAGGAAACTATTATAGATACTGACGAAGGTGTGCGTGCAGATACCTCAATTGAAGGATTATCCAAATTGAAACCCGCTTTCAAACTTAATGGTGTCGTAACTGCAGGTAATTCATCGCAGACATCTGATGGTGCCGCATTTGTCCTCGTCATGAGCGAAGAGATGGTCAAAAGATTGGGACTAACTCCTGTAGCAAGACTAGCTTCTTGTGCCGTTGGTGGTGTAGATCCTCTTTATATGGGAATCGGGCCGGTAGTGGCTATTCCTAAGGCGTTAAAACAAGCTGGAATTTCGTTAAATGATGTTGATTTAATAGAACTAAACGAAGCATTTGCGGTACAAGCATTGGCAGTAATTAAGGAAACAGGACTCAATCCTGACATAGTCAATGTCAACGGTGGCGCAATAGCATTAGGTCATCCACTTGGCTGTACTGGCGCAAAACTCAGCATTCAGATTATCAATGAGCTTCGTAGGAGGAATCAGAAGTATGGAATGGTGACAGCATGTGTTGGTGGTGGACAAGGCATAGCAGGTATTATAGAAAGGTTGGATTGAAATTGATTCACAGGTTGCAAATAAAATAAATTGAAATTCAATAAAATTATTCGTGGAGCCAACAGAGCCGTCACTGATTTAAAAGCAATATATGAAATTCTAGATGCTGGATTTATGTGTCATATTTCATTTATTTCTGATGGCCAACCAATGATGATTCCAACTTCTTATGGTCGTAAAGATGACTTCCTTTATATTCATGGGTCATCCAAAAATTTTATGATGCGACAGATCCTAGATGGTCAAACTGTCTGTATTGGCATTACTCACCTTGATGGTCTAGTTTTAGCGCGTACCTTATTCGATACAGGAGTAAATTATCGTTCTGTGCTTGTTTTTGGCAAACCTGAATTGGTAGAAGATCATGAATCCAAAATAGAAGGATTAAAAATCATTACAGACAATGTAATCAAAGGAAGATGGGAAGAAGTGCCCGTTGGTGATCAAAATGAACTCAAAGCAACCATGGTTATTCGGATCAAGATGGAAAGTATCTCAGCAAAAGTTAGAACTGGTGGACCTCAAGGTGATGAAAATAAAACCAATGAGGTGTGGTCTGGTCATATTCCATTGCAAACATTCGCACTTGAGCCAATTCAAGATATGAAATTTGGTACAAAACTAAACCCGACACCAAGTGTTATAAATTATTGGAATAAGTATAAGTAGCAAATACCTTTCAAACTCAATAATTAAATACCATCAAAAAAGTATTAATCATACGATTTTCATCTATTGGTGATGTAGTTTTGACAACACCTGTCATTCGATGTATCAAACAGCAAACAGGTGCAGAAGTACACTATTTGATTAAGCCGTCTTTTGCTCATGTCATCCATGAAAATCCTTATATTGATAAGATCCATAGAGTGAGCGAAAACTTAGATGATACTATAGAATTACTTAAAAGCGAAGGATATGATTTGGTGGTAGATTTGCAAAAAAACCTAAAATCTATCCGAATCTCAAAGGCACTTGGCATCGATTCTGTCACGTTTACCAAGCTGAATATTAAGAAATGGCTGGCTGTTAATTTTAAAATAAACACACTTCCCAACGGAAAACACCTCGTGGACAGGTATTTCGAAAGCTTAGCAGCTTTGGGCATTAAAGATGATGGTTTGGGTTTGGATTATTTCATCATGCCAGAAGACGAATATGATGCTCAAGAACTTGTAAACGGTATTCAATATCAAGTTTTGGTGCTAGGCGCAACTTACTTCACAAAACGCATTCCTCTAGAAAAATGTAAGGAAATCATTGAGCGATATGGTCGCCATACAATTTTGGTTGGTGGAAATGATGTATCTGAAATAGCAACTACCTTAGCCGAACAATATCCTGAAAAAGTCATCAATTTTTGCGGAAAAGTAGGGCTCGGTGTGAGTGCTGGCATCATAAAACATGCCCAAAAGGTTGTGACAGGTGATACAGGTATGATGCACATTGCTGCCGCCTTACAAAAAGAAATAATAATTTTATGGGGCAATACGATTCCGGAATTTGGAATGTATCCTTACTATGGCACCAAAAACAGTGACAAACATATAGATCTCCAAGTAGAAGGTTTATCTTGCAGACCATGTTCAAAACTTGGATTTGATCATTGTCCGAAAGGCCATTTCAAATGTATGCACGATATTATTATACCCAATGAAATCACCTATTAAGGCTATCCATAGTGAGTTTTAAGCCAATTGTTGTGAAATTTTTGACCGCATCCGATGCTTTCGATATCATCTTTTCTACATCGGCGATCTCATTTGGTTTCCACTTACCAAGTACAAAATTGACCTGTTGTCCGGGACGAAAATCCTGGCCTATACCCATTCTTAGTCTGATATAATGGCTTGAGCCGAGCTTGTCTTGAATATCTTTGAGCCCATTGTGGCCACCATCACTACCTCTATCGCGTAGTCGCATTTTGCCCAAATCTAAGTGTAGATCATCAACGATAACTAAGAGATTTTCTGGTTGGATTTTTTGTTTTTCCATCCAATATTTTACCGCTTTTCCACTCAGATTCATATAGGTAGATGGCTTAAGCAAGATCAAGGTACGACCTTTATATTTAATTTCTGCCATATCTCCATGTGTTTCCTGACGAAATGATACACCTGCTTCTTTGGCCAAGTAATCTACAACATCGAATCCGATATTGTGTCGTGTATGCTGATATTCAGCTCCAATATTGCCAAGGCCGACTATGAGATATTTCATGGGATCAGGTACGGGATTCGGATTTTTAAAAATATTTTTTAACCATGTAAACATTGCGCAAAGATAAAAGGAATAGTATTTAATACAACTTAAATTTTGTCAGAACTTATTTATTTAACTATTTGTTTGTAATATTCATACCCGTAAGTACGTTCTTAGTAATAACTTGCAAATGTGATACTTATGAATAATTTTAAATTTTTTAGTACATTTTGTTTCCTATTTTTGGCAGCTAGTTTTGTAGCTCAGTGTACATTTATTGAAAAGGAAAAAGAATTGGCTTATCATGCTGACGTAATGGTAAACGCTGCAGAAGCTCGCCACAGAGTAATGGCAATGGAAAAATTTAATATACTTTTTGGTGAAGCATTAGCATTGAGTGATTCATACAAATTTCCATTTGACAGTCTGAAGTGGATATCAAAAAAATCGCCAAAGGACAATTCATTCAGGATTTTTACATGGGAAGTTAAGGTCTCTGATTCTGATGTCAAAAATTTTGGTGTCCTACAAAAAAACGATGGGACTATTTTCGTTCTAACTGATGATATCGACAATGCTGAGAATCTGGCTGAAGAAGAATTTAGTCACGAAAACTGGATTGGAGCTTTGTATTACAATCTGATGGAAGGAACGACTACCTCGGGTCAACCATATTATTTGTTATTTGGTGTAAATCGCTGGAACAAATATGAGAATGTAAAACTCATCGACGTGTTATTTTTCAGTAAAGAAGGAAAACCATATTTTGGTTTGCCCATTTTTAAGGATAATACAAATGCTGATGAAGTTAAAATTTTTAATCGCTTGGCATTCAAATACGCAGCTGATGCACAAGTCTCGCTAAATTACAATCCAGGTATGGAAATGATCATGGTGGACCATTTGATCAGAAAGATGAGCCGTATTCAAGGTCAAGGAGAGACGCTTGTACCGGACGGCACGTATGTAGGCTATAGTTACAAAAACGGTTATTGGAATAAAATAGACAAGATAGCTACCGAAATCATGGACACAGCTCCACGACCAAAACCAGTATTGGATGAAAGAAAAGGTATGAATCTCAATGGTGATCAAATAAAAAAATCAAAATAAATGTCGATAAAGTATATTACAATTTGCATCTTAATTTTGTCCAATGTAGGAATAAGCTTCTCACAAAAAACATTGAAAGACAATCAGAAAGAAGGATATATCATCATGGCTGATGGTAGTCGCTCAGAAGTAGCCATCGAAGTAGAAGATGCCACACAACCATGGACGTACCAAGAAGGTATCAAATATTATGACCGCGCATTGTTGACTGGTGGCCGTGTAAAGCGTGAGCTCAAAAAATCCCTGGTTGCTGGAGAGATTATAGAATATGGCTTTGGTGATCGTAGGTTTATATATGTCAATTACCATGTAAAAAATAAAGGCGATGATGTCATAAAATCTACAGTGGAGAAAATAAAAGGTGATAAAAATTCCGATTTCTTTGCTGAGATCATTACGGATGGTAAAATAAGATTGTTGAAATTTTATCAACCACCAGTCATCACAGATGAAGACTATGATGATGATGCACTTATTAAAAATATCACTGATGAAGCCAAAGAAAATTTTGACATTCTTATTTCAAGAGAAGGAATTGCAGCCAAATCCATCCAAGAAATAAATTATAAGTCATTTTTTGAGGATTGTCCATCAGTTGTTAAGAAATTTGACGATAAAAGATACAAAATACAACCTGCATCTGGGATAAAGAAATTACTCAAGTCTGATGGATTGTCTGGTAAAAAATTGGAGCTGGCAGCAAATGCAATTGTTGATGATTACAATCTAAAATGTGCAAAATAGGCAC
>CALFYH010000440.1 GCA_937952155.1 uncultured Saprospiraceae bacterium | reverse complement strand
TCGTCATATTGAGCATATCGATGGTACTACCGATTCCGCCTTCAACAACCATCACAACACCAGCATTCAACAATTTTGCCACGCGAGCGTTTGACAAATCCGCTACACTTCCTACACCAGGATGACCAGTACCTTCATAAATGACGATTTCATTTGATCTGGACAATTCATATTCCGCTTTGCGCAAAATTCCTTCAAGATTGACGGCATTTGGCGCATCCAGATACATTTCTGTAGCACCAGGTCCCAAAATGACGGGACTATGCAATTCGGGGATAATCTCAAAATTGATCAGATCGGCAAATAAAATGGTGTCTTTATCAACACGTAGGTGTTGAATATCGAGAAATTTTTGACCTACAGGCTTACAATATCCCACCTTTAGTCCTTTTTTCATAAAAGTAGAAACCAAACCCAAGGTGGATGTCGTTTTGCCTACGTGTTGACTTGTGGCTGCTACATATATGTTCCTATATTTCTGCAAGGAAAAACATTAAATTTTGAATCACAATACTACTCCAAAAAATCGATTTAGCATAAATGAACACCATTATTTTTTTTATAAAAATTGATAGAAACTATTTATACTTTCTAAAATCGTATAAAGATGATTCTGACCTTACATACAATTCGCGAAGATAATGAGTACCATCAAGTGAAAAATACAAACTTTTGATTTCAGATTGTCGACCAGCAATGTAGCCTGAAGGATTTTTTGCATTAAATTTTCGAGGATTAGGAAGTATAGATATGATAGATGCTGATTCTTGTAGTGATAATTTTGAAGCAGGTTTATTATAATATGTTCGTGCCGCAGCTTCGGCACCAAAAATAAGTGTACCCATTTCTGCCACATTCAGATAAAGTTCAAGAATTTTTTCTTTGGGATAAAATGTTTCAATTAATAAAGTAAAATAAAATTCTAGTCCTTTCCGAATATAAGATCTCTGAGGAAATAAAAAGACGTTTTTGGCCACTTGCTGAGTAATTGTACTTGCTCCAAACACTTTTTTGCCTTTTTTATTTACTTCTACTGCTTTGCGAATCGCTCCTAAATCCAAACCACTGTGAAATGGAAGATTTTGATCTTCGGAAGCCATAGCACAAACTTGAAGGTAAGGTGAAATTTTTCCAATAGACACATAGTTATATTTCAATTCGCCTTTATCAAGAATGGAACGAGTCAGCATTTGAATAGTTATTGGCGGCGATAACAATCTATACAGCAAAGCCCAAGTGAATGAAAATATAATACAAGCGACGATAAAATCTTTGTAATAATTAAGAAAGATCAATTTAATATTGGAAATATCCATCCTTAATTAATTTTAATTTCTACTTTACTTATAAGCTCTTGGGTATCTTGGGTGTGTACAACGTCCAAAATATTTGGATAAACTTGTCTGCGAGTGCTCAAAAACTGACGCATCGTCATCCAAACTGCTTTTTCGATATCTTCTGATATTTGTGGTTTCAGTGCTTGCTTTTTAGTTTCAACAAGATACCAATGAGATTTTTTAATTATTCTTTTTCCTACATTGCTACGATAAGTATGACGTGTTACCAACAGCTTTTTTATAATCGTCATATTGGTGATACCTGTTTCTTCAGATATTTCTCTTAATGTTGCTTCTTTTTTAGTCTCGTTGGGTTCGATTTTACCTTTGGGTAAGTCCCATGAGCCACGCCTGAAAATAAATAAATATTGACCTTTGTCATTGTGCACTAGTCCTCCACCTGCTTCGATTTCAGTAAAATGTGATTTAAAATCCATCTTCAATTTTGCAAAATCATGGTAGTGAATGATCATCTTTTCTGACTTGATAGACTTTTCTAATAAGGTGATGTAATCTAGCAATGTTTTTTTAACGCCAGTATAATTTACAATCACACTACCCTGCTTTGTGAAATCTTCCAAAGATACATCTGCCGTAGGTTTTAAAATAACCTCAGCCTCATTGATATAAATTTTATAAATTTGTGACTTCTCCATTAAATGTACAATATGAATGTTGAAAAACAGGTTGCTCAAAATCTTTTGCAAATAAAAGCAATTAAATTAAACCCACAAAATCCTTTTACTTGGGCATCAGGTATGAGGTCACCTATTTATTGTGACAATCGCATCACTTTATCTTATCCTGATGTCAGGAATCTTATCAAAATGAGTTTTGCAAAACTGGCAATTTCTTTTGCTGGTATAGATATGATTGCTGGTGTAGCGACTGCAGGCATTGCACATGGTGCCTTACTTGCAGATCAATTAAACCTGCCTTTTTGCTATGTTAGGTCATCTCCCAAAGAACACGGTCGTCAAAACCAAATAGAAGGAGAAATACATCAAGGAGCTAATATTCTTGTTGTAGAAGACCTGATTTCCACAGGTTCAAGTTCACTCGACGTAGTACATTTATTGCGTGAAAAAGGATATCAAGTAGCTGGTGTCATTGCGATCTTTGATTATGGATTTGAAAAATCACAAGAAAATTTTGCAAATTCACAATGTAATTACCGTACTTTGTCCAATTATTTTGCTTTGATAACAGAAGCAGAAGCAACAAATTACATCAGTCAAGAGGAAGCATTAATGCTAAATAAATGGAATAGCGATCCTCAAAATTGGTATCTAAACAATTTTAAATAAATACATTTCTCAAATATCGGTTTGTAAATGAAACTTATAAACAAAGAATCAGAAGCCTTTTTATATCAATATCTCAATAATCCATCACCTACAGGATTTGAAGCTCCAGGTCAGAAGTTATGGGTAGAGTATATCAAGGAATATGTGGACGAATGGCATCTTGATAATTATGGTACTGCTTATGGGATCATCAATCCAGGCCAAGACTATAAAGTTGTTATTGAAGCTCATGCTGATGAAATTTCGTGGTATGTAAATTATATCTCAGATACAGGATTCATTCAGGTTATACGCAATGGTGGATCCGATCATATCATCGCACCTTCAATGCGCGTCAATATTCACACCAAAAAAGGTATCGTCAAAGGTGTATTTGGTTGGCCGGCTATTCATACACGCAAAGGTAAAGATGAAAATATGGCGCCGACAATGGATAATATTTTCGTAGATGTAGGCGCCAAAGACAAAGCAGAAGTACTCGAAATGGGCATACATGTAGGTAGTGTGATCACTTTTCAGGATGAACTGACGAAGCTTAATGACCGATATTATTGTGGACGAGCTTTGGACAACAGAATTGGTGGATTTTGTATAGCAGAAGTTGCTCGAATACTTAAGAAAAACAAGAAATCACTTCCTTATTCTTTATATATCGTGAATGCTGTGCAAGAGGAAATAGGACTTCGAGGCGCAGAAATGATTGCCAATACCATCAAGCCGAACGTTGCCATTATTACTGATGTCACCCATGATACAAGTACACCTTTAGTCAACAATAAAATTCAAGGAGACATCAAATGTGGTTTGGGGCCAAGCTTGACTTATGCACCTGCTGTACACAATCTTTTGTTAGAGCAAATAATATCTGTGGCCGAAAGAAAAAAAATAGATTTCCAACGTGCAGCTGCAAGCAGAAGTACAGGTACCGACACAGACGCATTTGCTTATAGTAATGGTGGTGTACCTTCAGTTTTGATTTCTTTGCCTTTGCGATATATGCACACCACCGTAGAAATGGCTCATCAGGATGACATAGAGAATGTTATCAATCTAATTTATGAGTCATTACTTAGTATAAAGGCTGGCCAAAGTTTTAAATACTTCTAGGATTTATATTAAATCAAACAAATTTTTTACACCGATATTTCGCTCCACGGTAAAAGCTTCAGCATATTCAGCATTTATATCTCTTCCGTAAGCTCTGTATTTGGCTTTCATATATTCTATAAATGCCTTGGACGAAATAGGCGTTTCTGGTTCTTTTGATTCAGGATCAAAAAACTGAGAACTGTATGCCATAATGCATTCTATCTTTTTATCAAGATATTGAGTGATATCTACTACAAAGTCAGCTTTTAAATTTCGGTCTTGGATATAATGATAAACAGCTTTCGGTCTCCAAGCTGCTTGTACTTTATCATTATCATCTCGGGTTTCTATCTTGACCAATCCAGCATAAAAACAAGCATCACTTATGAGTTTAGACGCTCGACCATGGTCTGGATGTCTATCTCTAATTGCATTTGCCAATACAATTTCGGGTTTATATTTCCTTATTACTTTGACTATCTTTTTAATATTCTCTTCATTGTGCTGAAAAAAACCATCAGCCATTCCTAGGTTTTCCCGATGTGTGATGCCAAGAATTTGTTTTGCTTTCTCTGCTTCCTGAAGTCGTAAAGGTCCACTTCCTCTGGTGCCTAATTCTCCTTGTGTCAAATCGCAAAGTACTACTGTGTATCCTAGATCCAAATGCTTCAGTATCGTGCCCGCAGCACATAATTCCACATCATCTGGATGTACTCCAATAGCCAAAATATCTACCTTCATGATATATACAAAATTAAAATTTAGGAACTACAACAAGAATAAGTATGTAAATGTTTACCACCGTATAAGTGCACTTCCCCACGTAAATCCGCTACCAAAAGCAGCCAAACATACCAAATCTCCTTCCTTTATTCTTCCTTGTTCCCACGCTTCGCATAGTGCAATTGGAATGGAAGCAGCAGTTGTATTGCCGTATTTTTGGATGTTGTTCATCACTTTTTCATCTGGTAGGCGCAAAGCTCTTTGCACAAACTGACTGATCCTGAGATTGGCTTGGTGCGGTACCAAGAGATCTATATCTTCGGTTTTCAATCCTGATTTTTCTAAGGCTTCATGGATTACTTCTGGAAATTTGACCACAGCAGTTTTGAATACCAATTGTCCTGTCATATTAGGCGAAAGCAAGTTGTCATCTACCATCTTTTGGGTAACGAAAACACCACCAAATGTATCTGGCGATGGATACCCAAATTTCTCAGTACCCAAATGATATCCACCATGTGATCCTGGATTTATCATCGCCAATTCCTCCGCATGTGTACCATCAGCATGCAAACAGGTATTCAATATTCCTTGTCCTTCCTTTTCAGTTGGTTGTAGAACCACTGCGCCAGCTCCATCACCAAAGATCACTGTGACAGCTCTACCGTCATCAGAAAAATCCAGTCCCATAGAATGCATTTCAGCTCCTACAAGCAGGATGTTTTTGTACATTCCTGTTTTGATAAACTGATCTGCAATAGATAGACCATAAACAAAACCAGAACATTGATTGCGAATGTCAAGCGCCGGAGCTTCGCACTTTGTAGCACCTAGTTCTCGCTGCAACAGCACCCCACAACCTGGAAAATAGTAGTCAGGGCTAAGAGTGGCAAATATTATAAAATCTATGTCTTCAGCTGTGATTCCTGCCCGTTCTATAGCGATTTTAGCAGCTTTTGTACCCAATGATGATGTGGATTCCTTGTGCTTGGCAGCATATCTACGTTCTTCAATGCCTGTTCGCTCCCTTATCCACTCGTCAGTAGTATCCATTAACTGGGATAAGTCGTGATTACTAACGACCTTTTCAGGTACATAATATCCTATTCCTCCTATTTTTGTCTGCATATTTTTGTCTTTGGTATTTGACTAATATTATTGATGGATAAAAGTACTCAAAAATTTTTCAATTGTAAATTAATTCTTACCTTTATCAATAAATTTTAATATAAAATGATTTGGGACTTACTCTCGGAAGATGAAAAAAATAGAATAATTTTAAAATTATTAATACATGTAAGTAAGGCAGATAATATGATTCATGAGCACGAGTTTGCTTATTTGATTCATGTTTGCAAAAACTTAAATCTTGACCCTCAATTAATTAAAGAATTTGCGCAAATTAGTGACGTTAATGAATATTTGCCTAATGAAGAACAAGATAGGCTAGCAATATTGTATCATCTTCTTTTCACGATGAATGCGGATAGTGATGTATCACCTTTGGAAGAAGTACAAGTATATCAATTAGGTTTTAGGCTTGGATTTTCAGAAGATATGATTCGAGATTTTATAGATTTAATGAAAAATCATACGATTCAAGATCTATCTACAGAAAAAATGCTTAATGTTATCCGAAAACACAATAATTGACCTTAGTTGTAAAATACTTTTGTGAAAAATTTTGTTTAACTTAGTATCAAAAACATCTCTAGATGCTTAAAAGAATCATCATATTTTGCTTGCTTGTAGTTTCTAACCCAATTTGTGGACAGAATTTTGATCAATTAGATATACCTATCATTAAGAACAATCGTCATCTGCCATTATCAGCAGCAGGTGGTATGCGATCTCCACAGTTT
>CALFYH010000439.1 GCA_937952155.1 uncultured Saprospiraceae bacterium | reverse complement strand
CTGATCAGGTCTTGTGCAAACAACATTGGCATCTTTTGGTGTGACGAAACTTAACTCAACTCCTTTACCCGTGCCTGCCATAAATTTCGGTTTGATATCATAGATGTGCATGGCCACGTTAGCACCTTTAGACTTCCAAAAATCAGCGTGTTTTTCGAATCTCGACAAAAAACCATCATAATCCTTATTGGAAGACCACAGTGCTTCAGACATTGCCATACCACGAGCGTACGCCATATATTCTACTCCTGAATATGTATGAATGTACTCACTCCATAAATTGGACTGTCCACCAAGGATATATTTTTTATTTTCAGCAGCCAAGGTTTCGGGGATTGGATTCCAGTGATACACCTTTTCTATCGTCGTCAATCCGCCAATAGCCAATGGTTCCGTTGGATTTTCGGATTGATAATAATCAAAGTAACAATGAGAGCCAGGTGTCATAATCACATCATGGTGTTGCGTAGCAGCATCTATTCCTCCTTGAACGCCGCGCCATGACATAACTGTAGCATTTGGTGACAATCCGCCTTCTAAAATTTCGTCCCAACCTATGATTTGTTTGCCTTTGCCATTAATGTATTTTTCCATTTTTTTGATAAAATAGCTTTGCAATTCATGTTCATCTTTTAGATTGTTATCCTTCATAAGTTGCTGACAAAATGCACTTCTTTTCCAGCTATCTTTTGGGCATTCATCGCCACCGATGTGAATGTATTTGCCAGGAAAAAGTGAAACTACCTCATCAATCACACCTTCCAAAAACCTAAACGTAGTGTCATAAGGACAAAATACATCCTCAAATACGCCCCATTTTGTTGCTGTTTCATATTTCTTTACTTCACAACCCAGCTCTGGATAGGCAGCAAGAGCAGCTAATGCATGCCCAGGCATCTCAATTTCTGGTATCACGGTAATGTTTCTATCTTCTGCATAAGACACAACTTCTTTGATCTCATCTTGGGTATAATATCCACCGTATTTTACACCATCAAACTTATGTGGTTGGTCGTTGTAATGGCCGATTAATGTTTCATTTCTGTATGCGGCATGCTCTTGCAGTTTTGGATATTTCTTAATTTCAATCCTCCAGCCTTGATCATCCGTCAAGTGCCAATGAAAATGATTAAATTTGTAGTATGCCATATAATCTAAGTATTTTTTCACTTCCGCTACAGTAAAAAAATGCCTAGCGACGTCCAGATGCATGCCCCGATACGCAAAAGCAGGATTGTCTTCGATTGTTTTACATTGCAACGGAAAACCTTCAAATTGTACTATTTGAGCTAAACTCACCAAGGCATATTGAATCCCAATTTTATCAGGTGCTTGGATTTCAATCGCTTTCTTACCTATTGAGAGTCTATATGAAGCAGGCGCCATTTCTTTCTTTAAATTTAAGATAACATTAGCCTTATCTTTTACTTTCGCGAAATGGTTTTTCCTATCATTAAATAACGTATTAAGAAATTTTTTATCTATTGGAAGATTATTAGGAAATATTAGACTTTTAATTTCTGATCTGCCTTCTTTATACACAATTTTTGCAGGTGAAGGAATGATCGAAGTTTCTTTGGAATGAGTTAATGGCGTTGAGATTTGCGACCGGACATTCACTGTCAAAACCAAGAAAACCCAAGAAAAAATTAGATATTTAAGCATAAAAGGTTTGAGTTACGTTGCAACAAAACTACCCAAAGTGCAATACTTATATTTATTTGGTATATTTTGTAGAAAAAGATAATGCATCCCAAAGATAAAAATCTTTTAAACTTAATATATTATAAATTCCAAATCCTGCGACTAAAAGAATACAAAGGCTAATCAGATTTCGAATCATGGTCTGCATATTGAAAACTGACAAAATATTCTGATTCGCTTGTTGCCAACTTTGAACCTTATCAACTGCTAACAGAGAGTA
>CALFYH010000438.1 GCA_937952155.1 uncultured Saprospiraceae bacterium | reverse complement strand
GACATATTTTTGTAAATGATCGTTGATAAGTGTGTCTGTGGTCTTGTAAATACTGTCCCCATTGTAATGGGTAAATTCTAAGACCAGAGATGGGAAAGTACAACAACCAGAACAAGCATCGTCTCCAGTTACATCATAATTTGCCGCAAATGTGTCTAAACACGCTTCCTTTCGATCGTAGCAAGCAGAAAGAAAGATAATTGGTATAAAGAAAAAAAGACGAAGATATGACAACATCATGATTTTTTTAATTCTTCAAATATCTTAGTTACGATCTGCTTGACTTGTGCCGAAAAATCCTTTTCCATAATCCAATGGTAATAATTGGGTTCAATTTTAAAAACCTTTGCTACGGATTGTCCAACGTATTTACCAAAATTAAAAACGACTTCACCATTTGAATTATATTTTAATCTTTGGGTAACATCAAGTGCCGAGTCATCTTTTATAAATGAGGCAATGGCATTTATATCATTTTTTATCGGTGCAGGATGAGTAAAACCATCACCATCGATATAATCTGTATTTTCGTATTTTATTATTTGTCCTTTGAAAACTTCTACAGTTGCCTTGGCATCTGCTAATGCATCATGGGCATCATTAAGATCTCCATCACAATACAATCGGTATGCGGCTTTCAATGTGCGAGGCTCCATTTTGTAAAATATCTTCTGGATATCTATCAATTTGCGCTTGCTGATATCCAACTCAATACCGATTCTGTGAAATTCTTCCATCAACATGGGAACATCGAATCGGTCAGAATTATATCCTGCCAAATCGGCATTGCCTATAAAATCAAAAATGTCTTTTCCAACTTGAGCGAAAGTAGGTTTATTTCTTACCATTTCATTGCTGATGCCATGTACAGCAAATGCATCATCGCCGATGGGAACACCAGGATTGATTAACATAAACAGTTCTTTTGGTTCTGATGTATTTTTAGAATATTTGATCAATGCAATTTGCAGGATGCGGTCCTTCAATACATTAAGCCCTGTAGATTCTATATCAAAAAAAACCAAATCTTTTTCCAGATTAAAAGTAAGATCTATCATAATCGATTTATTTCTGTTCGTTGTGTAAATAATATTTGGAAAATCCCTCACTAACTTTGAATTCAAATTTACCATCACCTTCAGTATCATAGATAAAACAGGCATCGATTCCTTTCAATTGTTCTACCAATAAAAGTGATTTTTCAAGGCCCAAGACCATAAAAGCTGTCGCGTATGCATCTGCTGAAATACAATCGTCTGCTATTACTGTAGCACTCAATATGTCCGTGGGCTGACTCATTCCTGTAAAAGGATTGATGATGTGGGCAAATTTTTGACCTTTTGATTCATAAACGTTTCGGTAATTGCCACTTGTAGCTAGAGATTTATTAGCTAAGATCAATGGCAATTCCACTTCAGTTTCCTTGGCACCTTCTTTAGGTTTATTAATCCCTATAATCCATTCACTTTTGTCTTCATTTACACCCAATGCTCTAATTTCTCCTCCGAGTTCCATCATATAATTTCTATACCCTGATTTTTCAAAAAAATCAGCAATCACATCTACCGCATACCCAGGAGATATTGCGTTAAAATCAAGCATCACTTTTTTATCAGGTTTTACAATGCACATTTTTCCAGATGAATCTGGAGTCAAATTGATGGAATCAAAGACCAAGAGTTTCAGGATTTCTTTTACCTTGGTGGTATCCAATTTGCCTAAAGTCTTTTTTTCTTTATACCCGAAGCCATAATAATTTACCAATGGTGCAATTGCTGGATTAAAGGCTCCATTGGTTTTAGTATAAACTTCCTTAGACTTTTGAAAAATAGGTTCAAAATATGGATCTTCTTTGGGATCAAAACAGAAAAGACTATCTGCAGCATTAAAATGAGACAAAGTACTAGAGTCTATATAGGCTGACATTGATAAATTGAAATCCGATAAGATTGAATCTACAGAATTCTGAATAGACTTGGGATCATTTGTCTGTACTGTGATGTGATAGGTTGTACCCATCGTTGGGCCTGTAAGCTTATAATAAGGTGTTTCACTTTTCTTACAAGAAAAAATAAAACAAGCAAAAATTGAGATGAAAATATATTGTTTCAACAAATGGAATTTTATACTGGTTATACATGTTTGGTCAAAGCCAAATCTTATTGCAT
>CALFYH010000437.1 GCA_937952155.1 uncultured Saprospiraceae bacterium | reverse complement strand
GATAAAAGTTTTCCGCAATATCCGAGAAATGCAGCACATGATTTTACCAATTGGACTGTGGCAAAAACGGTTTTATCTGGTGATTTTGATACCAAAGATTCATTGGCTATAGCCCAAAAACTTACAGCTGGTGTATATAAATTGGAATTGGTTTCTAAGGATAAATTTGGTAATGAAGTAACTGCTGAGCAATATGTAGTAGTTACGGATTTTGGCAAAGGCGTTTTCCCTAAGTCAGACTTTCTTTTTGCAAAATTGAATAATAACAAATTAGAGCCAGGCCAACAATTGGTGTTGGATTTGGGTGCTTCAGAAAAGGCGGTACAAGCAATGATTATCATTGAGAAAGATGGAAAAATCCTTTCAGAAGTTACCAAAAAAATAGATAAAAAAGGCAAGATCAACTTTGAAATTGAGGAGGCTCATCGAGGTGGAATAAACATTAATGTCAATTACACCATTCAAAATCGTAATTTTAGCAAGGCTTTTCAAATTGAAGTTCCTTGGTCCAACAAGCAATTGACCATCAAATATGAAACATTTAGAGACAAGACATTACCTAGTAGCCAAGAAGAATATCGTATAAAAATATCAGGTTTGAATCAAGATAAGATTGCTGCCGAAATGGTCGCTGCTATGTATGATGCTTCGTTGGATCAATTTATTGGTCACGACTGGAGACATAGTTTTTATCCGGATTCTTATGCCCATATTTCAGTAGAAGTACCTGGATTTCAGTTGGTAACAGGTAGCTATTATCATTATGGCAATTCCGGTTATGTAGATGTGAAAAGTCTGATATTACCTAGTCTGATTCCGTTGATCGATTATTATGGTTATGGCGGAGGAAGAGGCGATGTAATCATGATGCGTAGCATGAAAAGTGCCCCAGCTCCAGAGGCTGCAATGATGCAGGATGAAGGAGAAGGCCCAAGTGGAGCAAAATCTACGAGTCAAGGTAATGTAATAGATGGTGTAGCTGTTACAAATAATTCAGAAAAAGAGTTGGACAAAAAGCCAGAAGCCATAGAAGTCCAACCTAGAAAAAATCTCAAGGAAACTGTCTTTTTCTTCCCTGAACTAAAGACAGATGCGGATGGAAATGTGATATTGTCATTTACCATCAATGAAGCACTGACGAAGTGGAGATTGATGACTTTTGCCCATACTAAGGATTTTATGACGGGATATGATGAGCGATTCGTGCAGACACAAAAGGATTTGATGGTATTTCCGAATGCACCTCGATTCGTTCGCGATGGCGATCTACTTTCTTTTTCTGCCAAAGTATCAAATCTGAGCAAGGCAAACATAAATGGGAAGGCAAGCCTACAAATTTGGGATGCCATAACAATGCAGGATATAACTTCAGACCTCCTTAAGTCAGGCACTACCTTAGATTTTAGTATGGAAAGCGGCAGATCACAAGGATTGAGTTGGGATATTGCTATTCCTGATACGAAGTATTCGGCTATCACTTATAGAGTTACAGCTACGGCAGGCGATCATTCAGATGCTGAAGAAAATACCATACCTGTTGTGACCAATCGCATCTTAGTCACAGAATCGATGCCATTATGGATCAAAGGGAATACAACGAAAATGTTTACCTTTAATGCCTTCAAAAATAATGCAAGTAAGACTAAGAAGGATTTTAAATATACCTTTGAATATACTTCCAATCCTGTTTGGTATGCAGTGCAAGCTTTGCCTTATATCCAGCAGACCAATAATGTGAGTACTCAAGCTTTGGTGGATAGAATGTATGCCAATGTATTAGCTTCTAAAATTGCTAATGCCCATCCTAAAATAAAAGCGGTCTTTGATCAGTGGAGTAGCAAAGACAAACAGGCGCTGGTCAGCAATTTATCAAAGAATGAAGAGCTTAAGTCTGCCATTCTTGAAGAGACACCTTGGGTAAGACAAGCCATGTCTGAATCTGAGCAAAAACGAAATATTGCAGTGCTTTTTGACTTGAATAAGCTGGCAGATGAGCGCTTAGTAGCCATACAAAAGCTAAGTGAGCGTCAACTTTCTAATGGTGGATTTCCTTGGATATCAGGTGGTAGAGACAATGTATATACTACACAAAACATTTTGGAAAATATCGGTCATCTTTACCATTTGGGTGCTTTGGATGTCGATGATGTAGCCTTGAGTGACATCATCTCTAAAGGACTAAAATATATGGATGATGAAATGGTTTTTAGGTATGAGAAACTCAAAGAAAATGTAAAAAAATACGGTGGCAAAATGGAAGATGACCACTTGGATGATCTTTCCGTTCACTATCTGTATGTCAAGACATTTTTCAAACACGTCAATCCTACACCTGCATCCAAAGCAGCACGTGAATATTATTACGATCAAGCTAAAAAGTATTGGCTCAAACGAGATCTATATACACAAGCAATGATAGGTCTGATTATGCAGCGCAATGAAGATAATTTGGTACAAAATATCGTAAAATCCCTGAGAGAAAGATCATTTAGCAACGATGAGCTGGGTATGTACTGGAATGAAGGCAATGGTTTCCATTGGTATCAATTGCCTATCGAGCGTCATGCATTATTGATCGAGTTATTTACAGAAGCTGTTGATAACAAAGAAGAATCGGATAAAATGAAAATTTGGTTGCTCAAAAACAAACAAACAAACCACTGGAAAACATCCAAATCTACGGCTGCAGCAATTTATGCGCTACTTTTACAAGGCGAGAAAGGCGATATATCACAATGGGTGACAGAAAGCGTCCAACCAGTCATCATGGTAGGTAACGAACTCTTGAATACTTCGATAACGCAGTCTGAATCTGGTACTGGGTATGTTAAGAAAGCGTGGAATGCTGAAAGCATCAATAAAGAAATGTCCACGATCAAAGTAACAAATAATAACAAATCTATAGCTTGGGGCGCTGCATATTATCAGTATTTTGAACAATTGGATCAAATAAAAACCTTTGCTGATACTCCACTCAAACTAAATAAAAAGTTGTACAAAGTAGTCTCTACACCAAAAGGAGATGAACTCACAGAGATCACTGAAAATACGTCATTGAAACCGGGTGACAAACTCAAAATCCGCATCGAATTGCGTGTAGATCGCGAAATGGAATTTGTCCACATGAAAGACATGCGCGCTAGTGGATTTGAACCTGAAAACGTCATTTCAGAATACAAATATCAAGGGCAACTGGGTTATTACGAAACCACCAAAGACCTAGCGACACACTTTTATTTTACCTACTTACCTAAAGGCACATTTGTATTTGAGTATCCTGTGCGTGTAGTACATAAAGGCGACTTCTCAGGCGGTATTACCAATATCGAGTGTATGTATGCACCAGAGTTTAGTAGCCATAGTGAAGGGGCTAGAGTTAAGGTGAGGTAGGAGGATCGTTTATTTGTAGAATAGAGAAATGAGTGCAAGTTCGGATTTTGGTATACATCCTCCACACTTTCCACACAAATTGACTTCCAGAAGACAAAGATTGATACAAATAATCATATATTTGTGTTTATCTTTGCCATTCAAATTTATAATTAATAGAATATGAAAGTATTATCCATATCTTGTTTAATGACCTTGTTTTTGGTTGTTTTCTTGCAATTGTCTGTTTTTGCACAAGAGACAAACCAAAATGCGGATCATTATTGTAATAAAGTCCATAGTGCAAGAAATCATTTTAATCCTATGCTAAGGACAAATCCACTCACAGAAGGATATGACTTGAAATATTATAGATTTGAATGGTCTATAGATCCAGCCATAAATGGTATCGCAGGCACAGTGACACCTTATTTTAAAGTCTTAGGTGATGATTTTGCTGAGATTAATTTTGATTTTTCTAGTGCGATGACGATCGATAGTATTGTATATCACGGTCAAAAACTCGCATTCTCACAGCCTTCATCTTATTTGCTTAAGATTACTTTACCAGCTGCGATCAGTGTAGGTACGTTGGATAGTTTGTCTATTACCTATCAAGGTGCGCCACCTTCAGGTGGATTTGGCTCATTTATTCAAAGCGAACATAATGGAGTACCTATTTTATGGACATTGTCAGAACCATTCGGGGCACAGGATTGGTGGCCTTGCAAAAACGGACTAGATGATAAGGTGGACAGCATCGATGTCATTGTGACTACACCAGCCAAATACAGAGCTGCGAGTAATGGATTGCTTGTTTCTGAGCAAGTTTTGTCTGACAGTCGCAAGAGTTATCACTGGAAACATCGGTATGCGATTGCCCCATATCTAGTGGCCATTGCAGTGACCAATTACTCAGTTTATACCAATGACGTATTGCTTTCGGATGGTACCAATATGCCTATGCTAAATTACGTATATCCAGAAAGCGAATCAAATGCCAAAATAGGTACAGCTGCCAATGTCCGGGTACTACAATATTTTGATAGCTTGTTTGTCGCATATCCATTCAAAAAAGAAAAATATGGTCATGCCCAATTTGGTTGGGGCGGCGGTATGGAACATCAGACTATGAGTTTTGTAGTAGATTATTCATGGGGATTGTTGGCGCATGAGCTCGCACACCAATGGTTTGGCGATATGGTGACTTGTGGCAGTTGGGAAGATATTTGGTTGAATGAGGGATTTGCAACATACCTTGAAGGCTTGAGTCGTGAGCGTTTCCCGCAGTCAAATGGTGACTGGACTATATGGAAAACAGGAAAGATTAATTCAGTAACATCAGGTGCCTCTGGATCTGTAAAAGTCGATAATCCTAATAGTGTCAATAGAATTTTTAATGGTAGATTGACTTACAATAAAGGTGGTATGGTTGTGCATATGTTGAGAAGAAAATTGGGTGACGTAGCTTTTTTTAGTGGTGTAAGAAATTATCTAAATGCTAGGGCCTTTAATTATGCAGCCACTGCTCAATTGCAACAACATTTAGAAGCCGTTTCAGGACAAAACCTTACGGAATTCTTAGCAGATTGGTATGAAGGGCAAGGATTCCCTACCTACGATGTGCGTTGGGACCAGAAAGATTCGGCTGTGAAATTCAAAATCTTCCAAACAACTTCGGATGCTTCTGTGGACTTCTTCGAAATGCCAGTGGACATCAAACTCTCTGGCGAAGGAAAAGAAGTGATTTTAAGTTTTGATCATGTGGTATCAGGCCAGACTTTTGAACAATTGGTGGACTTCAAAGTGGAAACTGTAAGATTTGACCCAAATTTGTGGCTTGCCGCCAAAAATGAAGTGACAAGAGAAAATCTATTTCCTACAGGTAGTGTAGATTTGGATGCAACCAGTGTGACATTATTTCCAAATCCTGCTGCGAATGCCATTACCATAGTCAAAGATAATGCACTTCCAGCTCACTACGATATCAAGGATGTCAATGGCAAAATTGTGAAAAGTGGTATTTTAAATGACTTTAC
>CALFYH010000436.1 GCA_937952155.1 uncultured Saprospiraceae bacterium | reverse complement strand
TTAACTCCTTTTTATTATACCAATACTACCTATAATAATTTCACTGTTTTAGCTGGAAGTGGGGTAAATACTTTATATTTCCCAATAATTAATCCGAATCCTTTCAAAGATGTTGAGATTAACATTATACCACATTTTTCTCCGACCTTTAATCACCCCATTGGGTTATTGGTTGAGTATAAAAATTTAGGAACTGAAATAATCTCTGAAGGAACCATTGATTTTACAAAAGATAGAACTACCAAGTCATTTTCCGCAAATAAATTTCCCAGACATAAATACATTTACATCAGAAAGATGGTACTTGGGCAAAAAACTTTTTTATGATAAGCGTTTGTCAATAGACTCTACGATAAGTTGTGGTAGCTGTCATAAGCAAGCTCTTGGATTTGCTGATAATCTGGCCAATACTATGGGAGTATTTAATAGGCCTGGCGTGACGAATGTACCGACTTTAAGTAATGTAGCTTATAATCCTTATTATACCAAGGAAGGCGGCTTACCGACTTTGGAAATGCAAATTCTTGTGCCTATCGCAGAACACAATGAATTTGGATTTAATATTTTGGGCATAGAAGCCAGATTAAAGGATGACACCATGTACCAAAACATGGCGAAGAAAGCTTATGGCCGATCTTTAGATCCATTTACCATAACTCGGAGTATCAGTACATTCGAAAGGAGCATAGTCAGTGGCAGCAGCAGATATGATGAATACACCCAAGGCAAAGCAACATTGACAGCTGAAGAAAAGCTTGGGGAAACTCTCTTTTTTAGTGCGAAGACCGATTGTAGTTCGTGTCATGGTGGATTTAATTTTACCAATTATGGATTCAAAAATAATGGACTTTACGAAGTATATGTACATCCAGGAAGGTATCGGTTGACCCAAAAGGATTCGGACTTAGCGCTGTTTAAAACACCAAGTCTCCGCAATATCGGATTTACAGCACCATATATGCATGATGGATCTATTGCAACATTAGCAGGTGTCATCGATCATTACAATAGTGGTGGAAAGCCACACATCCACAAGAGTGAATTGGTCAGACCGCTGAATTTAACTAATAGTGAGAAAAAAGCTTTAGTGGCTTTTTTGCTTACACTAGATGATTATAGCTTGCTCAAAAACCCTTATTTAAGTGAATAAAAAAAATATAAGATGAATAAGTTTTTTCCTTTTTTTCTACTAATGACAGTAATTTTGATTGCATCATGCGAAAGAGATGAAGTAGAAGTTGTCAAATTTGATGGCACACCGTACATTTTTGCTTATCCAGATAATTTTGATGATCCCGAGTTACCAACAGATAATGTATTGACTATCGAAGGTGTGAAGTTGGGAAAAATGTTATTTTATGAAAAGTCATTATCTAAAGATGGTACACAAGCATGTGCTACTTGCCACCTGCAAAAAACGGGTTTCTCTGATGAAAATCAATTTTCTACTGGCGTTGATGGATTTTTTGGAAAGCGACAAGCAATGCCAATTTTTAACATGGCGTGGCACAAAACTGGATTTTTCTGGGATGGAAGGGCCAATACCTTGAGAGAGCAATCCTTAAAACCTATTCAGGATCCATTGGAAATGCACGAAACGCTGGAAAATGTGGTATCCAAACTTAGCAAAAATAAAACATTTACAGATCAATTTACAAGAGCATTTGGCACGCCTGAAGTCAATAGCCACAAAGTAAGTCTGGCATTGGAGCAATTTATGATGACGATTGTATCTTTTGACTCAAAATATGATCAATATCTTGCAGGTAATACCACCTTAAGCGAAAGTGAAGAGCGAGGTAGAAAATTATTTTTTG
>CALFYH010000435.1 GCA_937952155.1 uncultured Saprospiraceae bacterium | reverse complement strand
GAGGTATATGTTGCCTTGTTCCTGGACAAAAAGGTATGAGCGAAAACATCGAAGCCATATCTATTATAGATCGATATCTAGAACATTCTAGAGTATTTATATTTCATAATAATGGCAAGCAAGAAGTGTATCTTTCATCGGCAGATTGGATGGTCAGAAATCTGCATTTTAGAGTAGAAACTGTTTTTCCGGTGCTAGATCCTGACATTGCAAAAACCATCATTACTTGTATCAATATCCAGCTCAATGACAATGTAAAATCGCGAATCATTGATGCAAAACTATCCAATAAGTATAAAAAAAATACAAATGATATTGCTGTAAGAAGTCAAACTGAGACGTATTATTTTATAAAAAGGAATGAAGATTCCTCTACCCTATCAGATCAAATCAAAGAAAATATATAACATGCTTACTTCATTATCTCCACTTGATGGCCGATACCACCAAATCACATCCGAACTTTCAGAATACTTTTCAGAGTATGCCTTAATCAGGTACAGAGTTTTCATAGAGATACAATACTTAAAAGCACTGCGAGCCATTTCATTGCCGCAATTATCTACTATATCAGATAATGCTAATGAAATTTTAGATAAAATTTATATGCAAATGGATCAAAGTGCCGCTGAAAAAATAAAATCCATAGAAAAAATTACCAATCACGATGTGAAGGCAGTAGAGTATTATATAAAAGAAAAATTGGACGAAAATGGCCTTGGAAAATATCGCGAATTTGTGCATTTTGGATTGACATCTCAAGATATAAATAATACTGCATTTCCGCTCATGATGAAGGATGCAATAGATAAAGTGATGTTGCCGCAAATACATAAAATCCTAGACGCTATCCGCGAGAAATCCGTGGAGTACAAAGGTATCCCTATGCTGGCAAGAACTCATGGACAAGCCGCTTCACCGACCACATTAGGCAAAGAATTTGCTGTTTACGCAGAAAGACTAGACGAAGAAATGACCCAACTTCAAAAGGTCGTCATTAAATGTAAATTCGGTGGTGCTACCGGTAATTTCAATGCACATAAAGTCACCTATCCACAGATTGATTGGCTAGAATTTGCAGATAAATTTACAGCAGACCTAGGCTTAAAAAGATCAAAATACACAACTCAAATAGCACACTATGATGATGTGTCTGCCATCTGCCATTCTTGGAAGCGGATCAATACAATATTAATAGACTTTTGTAGAGATATGTGGACATACATTTCTATGGATTATTTTAAGCAAAAAGTCAAAGCAGGAGAAATAGGTTCGTCCGCCATGCCACACAAAGTCAATCCTATAGATTTCGAGAATGCGGAAGGTAATGCAGGAATGGCAAATGCTGTTTTTGGACATTTAGCGGACAAATTGCCTATCTCAAGATTGCAGCGTGACCTTACAGATTCTACCGTTTTGAGAAATCTTGGCGTTCCATTTGGACATACTTTAATAGCTTTAAAATCTATGCAAAAAGGTATAGATAAGTTATTATTGAATGAACAAGCCTTAAGCGATGATCTAGATCAAAACTGGGCTGTTGTAGCCGAAGCTATTCAAAATATTCTGAGAAGAGAGATGTACCCTTCACCTTATGAGGCACTTAAGGATTTGACCCGAGGCAAGGCCAAAGTTACTAAAGAAGATATTCACCATTTCATCCATAATCTGAATGTTATAGACAATATTAAGGCTGAACTTCTGGAAGTAACGCCTCACAATTATGTAGGTTATTTGTAATACACAATAAGATCTTAAGAATTTAATTGCCAATATCCTAAGGTTACAATAATTCCAATGGCATTAAATTAAAAAAGGACACCACATTTAAAATATGATGTCCTTCTATGGATGATTTAACAGTATTTACTACTTGATATTGAGCATCTTCAAGGTTTTGACTTCTTTTCCGAATGTCAAATCGTAGAAAAGAATACCTGATGCACCTAAGGCATCTGAAGATACTTTGAAGATATTATCACCTTTAGCAAAATAACTTTGCGCAGTATAAACCAATCTTCCTGTAATGTCTCTGATTTTAAGGCTAACATTTCCATCTTCAGGCAATGCAAAATTAATGGTTGTTTCATTGCTCCAAGGATTCGGTGTATTGCCATACAAAGTAAATGCGTCTGTCTGACCTCTGTCTATTCTCCATCCGAGTTTGATCACTTCGCTTTCTGAAGTGTACACCTCAGGACGAAGACCTTTTTGATCTATTGTCAGCATGATGTTTGAAAGCTTATCTTCCACTTTCAAATCTGCATGGATGAAGAAAAGAATATCTCCTTTACGAACATCAATAGACTGAGATTGGTGCCAAGCAATATTAAGTTTGCCATTTACCAAAGCATATTGTTCTTCAGTGATTGCAATACTACCACTTGTCAAGAATACGCCATTTGCGTCCTTGATAGGAAGTGATATCTGGAATCCTTCCATTTCCAAATCAGAACCAGCATATACAGGAATCACATTTTTGCCTTTGTATAAAATTTGCTCATTAAGATTAAACAAGGCACTTGCGTTACGACTTTCAGCTTCACTATTGTTTATATTTGTAACATAGCTATTATTCACATCACCAACTTTTACTCCAACCCAATCGATGTTCATATTGCGATCGAGTGTATTGATAAAGTAATGTTCAGGAATGCTACCTACAAACGGATCTTTTAGATCAGGGAAGCTATATGCTTTGTCGATCATTCTCCAACTGGTATTGTTAGTAAATTTATCTTGAATACCAAGGATTAATTTACGCAACTGCACGATATCTGATGCTGAGACCTTTTCGTCATTATTTACATCAGCCGCTATTATTTTATATGGTGAAGAAAGAATTTCACTGTTCAAAATATGCTTCTGAATATAAATCAAGTCTAATGTACTCACACCTTCTAATGGATGATCATCACGCTTAGGCACTACATTATATTCGCCACCACCTTGCATTTCAGGGAATTTGTATTGGCCATTCATCGTAGTATTTGCATCCGGTGCATTACTACCTTCCAAAGTTACTTCTACATGCGGTACAGCTTGATTGCCTTCAGTCATGACACTACCTGAAATTATAGCTGGTGGTGTTGTACAGAAAGGTGCAAACTGATTTTGTAATCCTACCAAAGAATTACAGAAAGTAAACGGTGCAGGATCACCAACATACCAGAAGTATATCACAATTGGAATAGGTGTATTTGGAAGATCGGCACAAGTATAAGTCCTTAATGTATCGTTGATATCACTATTAGAATATGAAGCGACAATCTGTGCACCACCGTTTGTACATCCTTGGACTATTGTTGCATGATCATATACACTTTCTTCAATAAAGAGTACATCTGGCAATTCAGGATATGTTTTAGTACAGATAATAGACATATCAACTCCTGTTACAATAAATACCACATCTAATGTATCTGATGTACCTGTACATGACTCAGTCGAAATCAGTTGAACATAGGTTGTGTCATCTGGATAGTCACCAGACAAGTCTAAGTCTGGAACAACTATACCATTATTAGTAAAGACCAAGTTGCAACCTGTGGAGCTTGCACTACCAGTATAAGATGCCATACATGTTGTAGGATCTCTTTGAATATAAATAGTATCTGGTCCTGTTAACACTGGAACTTCAACGATGATATTAATATTCTGTACATGTGTAAATATACCTTGTGTAGTACCCGTGATAAGCTGACAAGAATCAACCACAGTCCATGTACGTTGGAAATTACCAACACAAGAGTCAATATTATCTGTGAATGAAATAACAATATCCGCACAATCAAATTGTCCCGTATCAACAGTAGTATTACCAGTATTTGATGGGTCAGTAGATTCGCAATTTGTTATTGTAACGTCTGTAGGGAAATTTATATCTCCAGATCCAAAAGGATCATTGTTTATTACATTGATCAACTGAACACAAGTATCTGCATTTCCACTCAAGTCTGTGGCAATAAATGTTCTTGTTATCTGACCAACATTACAGTCATTTATATTGGATACGACAATTTCTGAGATAGTCAATCCATTAGGACAATTGTCTGATGCTGAAGCAATACCATAATTAGAAAGCGGTGCATTCGGATTAAAGGTTTCACAATCCAATGTCATATTAATCGGACAATTCAATACTGGTACTAGTGTATCGAGTACTGTCACTACTGCTGTACATGACAATGATTGATTTGTGTTAGTATTTGTAACAGTAAGCGTGACAACATGAGTTCCAATATCATTACAGAAGAATTGATCAGGATCTACTTCAGCCCTAATATTGGCGCAAGCCCCAACACTACCTGTACTTATATCCATTGGGTTGATTGTAACAGAACCAATGCCGTTAAGATATGCGGTAAAGTTTTGCGTGCTACATGTCAAAGTACCTGGATCAACTACTACAGTTGCTGATGTTACACCAATACATCCATTGGCATCAGTAGCCGTTACGCTATATACCGTGGTGACATTTGGTACTACTTCTATCGATGTTGTTGTTTCACCTGTACTCCATAAATAAGTGCTACCGCCAGTGACATTAAGAGTTGCTGTGTCTCCTAAACATATCATCTGGTCACCGCTTATTATTGGTGTTGGATTAGCATTGACAGTAACAACTTCCGTTGCTGTATTAGCACATCCATTTCCATCAGTTCCCGTTACTGAATATGTTGTCGTAGCAGCTGGACTAACTGTTATAGATGTTGTGGTAGCACCAGTATTCCACAAATATGTGGTAGCACCTGACGCAAACAACACTGTTGATGTTCCTGCACAAATTATATTATCACCACTAATATCAATTGAAGGCAGTGGATTTACTACTACTGTTCTACTAGCAGTATTTATACAACCAAATGCATCAGTAGCTGTAACGGTATAGGTAGATGTAGCTGACGGAGTAACTGTTGTAGAAGCTGTGGTCGCCCCTGTACTCCATACATAAGACGCTGCACCAGATGCTGTCAAGACTGTACTTTCACTTGGACAAATACTAAGATCACCTGCAATATTTATAGTAGGCAATGGAAGCACAGTCAATACAAAATTGTCCGTACCATTGCATCCGTTAAGATCAGTGATCGTAACTGTATAAGTTCTTGTGGCAGAAGGACTCACTGTTATACTACTTGTTGTTGCATTATTGCTCCATAAGTAAGATACTGGTGTACCACCTGACAATGTTGCAGTTAAAGTTGAAGATGAACCGATACAAATAGAATCGTTACCGTTAATATTTGCATTTATGGTCAATCCATTTACATTAACCGTCGTATTTTGTGTATTAGTACACCCATTTGCGTCGGTAGCCGTAACTGTATATGTTGTGGTAACACTCGGACTTACAGTTATAGAAGCCGTTGTTGCATTATTGCTCCATACATATGATGTACCACCTGAAGCTGTCAATGTTGTACTTTCATTGATACAAATATTCAAATCACCATTGATAGTCACTGAAGGCAATGGATTGATATTTACTAATTTAGATCCAACTGCAGAACAACCATTTGTACCAGTGACGGTAACTGAATATGTTGTTGGAATAGCTGGGGCTACTGTAATAGAAGCAGATGTCGCTCCATTGAACCAAAGATAAGTTCCACCACCTGTAGCGGTCAATGTGGTAGATCCACCCTGACAAGCATTAGGTCCAGTAACTGTAACAACTGGTAATGGCTTGATATTTACTTTTTTAGAAGCCGTATCTGTACAACCATTGATATCAGTGACCGTGACAGAGTATGTCGTTGTTGCAGCTGGTGTTACATTAATAGAGCTGGTAGTCGCATTATTACTCCAAATATAATTTGTAGCATTACCTCCAGACAAGCTGGCTGTAAGTGTCGCAGATTGACCAGAACAAAGTGTATCCAAACCTGTAATCAAAGCATTTATACTCAATCCATTAACTGTAACAATTATACTTTCAGTATCTGTACATCCCGCAGTATTAGTAACAGTAACCGTATAGGTAGTATTCACCACAGGGCTTACAGTAATGGACGCCGTAGTAGCACTATTACTCCATAAATATGAAGTACCACCAGAAGCCGTAAGTGTGGTATTACTTCCTATACAAATCGATGTTCCACCTGAAATCGAAGCTATAGGGAGTGCACTTACTTGTACTAACCTACTTGCTACGGCAGAACAACCACTCGCATTGGTCACAGTGACGGTGTATGTGGTATTAACAGAAGGACTTACAGAAATAGCTGCGGTTGTTTGACCATTGTTCCAAACATATGAACTTCCACCTGATGCGGTAAGCGTGGTAGATCCACCAACACATATATTATTGCCAGAAATTGATGCGTTTGGCAATGGACTTACATTGACAGTAGCAGTCGCATCATCTGTACATCTGAATCTATTAGTGACTGTGACCGTATAAGTTGAACCAACATTAGGATTAACAGAAATCGATGCAGTGGTAGCACCTGTATTCCAAAGATAAGAAATACCTCCTGTTGCTGTCAATACCGTTGTCTCACCTCTACAAATATTGAGATCGCCAGTGATTGCAGCTACTGCTGGATTCATTTCACAAATTTTCTCACACACTTCAGAGTCATTATTGTCTTGTACATCGACATGAACTTCAATGTAGTCAGTATTGCCATTACAATCATGAACCCAAAGCTCAACAATGTTATCCAGACCAACATGTAGACAATCAAAACATCTAATAGTATCATTTACATCAGCTGAAAAGCTAAATTTCAGAGGTTCATCACAACACAAACTGTTACTGCTAGTATTAAGCGATGAAGCAGTAATACAACCCATTTCAATATCAGGAATGCCATCACCTGTAAGATCCATTGGATTTATAGATACTGCTATACTTTCTAGACCTGCGGCTGTAGGTTTGTCATTGTTTCTTACAGTAACAATATGTGATCTTGTAGTCACATTACCACATTGGTCTTCAAATGACCAAAGTATCTTATGAGTACCTGTAGGTAGCTCGGTATTTATTGCAATAATATGTCCAGATCCAGTATTAGAAATATCAATATCTGAATCATTATCTAAGTCTATATTGTACGCCCATTTCAATTTTGCATTTGGGGTACAAGCATCTCCACCAACAAAAGACAAAGTGACGTCACCTTTATCACAAACTCCTTTCAAAGTAAAGAATGTTGTATCAGTTGGAATCGCACCAACAAAAAACGGTGGTACTGAATTGTTTACTTTGATAATTTGTTGAAATGTATATGGTTTATAAGCTGATCCCAATCTTTCCATTTCACACCAGTCAATTATGGTCCATTTTCTCACTATTTTGTAGCAAGCACCAGTAACAAAATTATATACTTCGTCTTTATATGAAGCTGCTGCTAATCCACAAGCAGATTGTGTGATTTGTGGGAAACCATATTCGGCAGGCAAGCTTTCTGGCTTTAACTCATCTGCAGAACATCTGTCATAAACAGTATAATCTAATGGAAGAACCACATCTGTAACTGGATTAAAATAATCTGTATTTTCTACTGTGATAGTCTGTGTACATGTTGCTGTACCTAAACCATCTGTGGCTTCAAAAGTACGAACAATTGTACCAACTCTACAAGAATTTAATGCATAAGAAGGAGTTAGCTCTCGAACTGTAGCACCACAAGCGTCTATTGCAATAGCATTACCATATACAGAAAGATCTAGGCCCGAATGAACGACACTACAATCTATCGTAACATCTGCAGGGCATGAAATTTTTGGTGCATGTTTATCTTGAACAGTTACATTTACCATACAAGAATTGCTATTACCGTTAGTATCCCAAACTCTCAGGGCAACCATAACTGTCTTTCCAGCATCGTCGCAATTAAAGTCAATGGAAGAAACAAAATTTGAATCTGGTATCAATCCACCAACAACCATTCTTGCCACCTTCATGCTATCAATACCACAACCGTCAAAGCTTCCATCATTGAGGTGCTTTGGCAAAAGATAAGCTTGACCATTGGAATTTAAACCAACGAATACCTCACCTTTACATATAACCGTTGGTGCAGTATTATCTTCTACAGTAACTTCAAAAGATGTTGCAGAAGAATTTCCACATGCGTCATAAGCAGTATAAGTTATAATGTGCTCACCAGAAGGCAATGTGATGATGCTATTATTTTTAAAGTTGTCAATAAAACCATTCGGATACGCAACATCTACATGAACATTATTAGAGCAGGAATCTTTTACGATAGCTGCAGGTAATATTACACTACCTTCACAAATATGACCATTAGTTGTAACAGTAATATCATTAATCGCTTCAATGACTGGAGCCAATGTATCTGTGATTTCTATAAGTTGTTGCAAATGTTTGATTTGTCCATCTGAACACCATTGTTCATATACAGTCCAGTCTCTGGTGATCTTTCTTGTACAGTTTATAAGTCCATGATCTGTATCTTTATACCAAGCTGTAAGATTGCATATTTCCGAAAATGATGGATATAGTGGAATGCCAGCTAATGTAGGAACTCCTGTTACAGAAGGCGCTGGACGGCCGAATTCATCTTTGTCAAATGCATTACAAATTAACGCAGAATCTTTTGACATTAAATAATTTGGTGGCATCTT
>CALFYH010000434.1 GCA_937952155.1 uncultured Saprospiraceae bacterium | reverse complement strand
CTTCCAATCTTTTTGGGATGGAGCAGTTCATGATGGAGTATTTAATATCGCAAAATCTTCATCGCCATCATATACTGCTGCTGAAATTGGTAGCGATATTACAAAACCAGCATCGACTGAATTAGAAATATCCTTTTTTGAAACCGTTCAAATGGGAAATGGCCAATATGCAGGAAATCCATGGTTGATGGAAATGGCAGACCCTGTTACCAGAACTGTTTGGGGCAACTACCTAGCTGTGCCAGTTAATTTTGACGGTGTCAGGACCATGGTTGGTTTTAAGGATTTAGTTGATGGTGAATTAGTGGAGTTGACAATTGGTGATAAAAAAATGACGCTCCCAGTTATCCAACAATTTGGCCAAATGGCAGGTACTGTTTCATTGGCAATGGGATATGGTCGTACAAATGCTGGAAACACTGGAAACAATGTAGGAGTCAATGTCAATGATTGCCTTACAATGGGAGCAAACGGTCCTGCGTATTACAATACATCAGTAAGTGTTTCTGATAAAATAGGTAAAGAAAAAGATTTTTCATGCGTACAATATCACCATACAATTGGTGTACGTGGCATCGATAAAGAATCAGGAAAGGAGATAAATGCTGATGAAGCTGCATTGGTTTTCTTTGATTATTTCACAGGTGTAAAAGGATTTCAAGGTGCACTAACCGACAGATCTGTTATTTATACATCCAATGTGAAGGATCTTAAAAACAGTGTTGAGCACCTCATGGAGAGACGAAAAGAAGCTCAACATCTGAATGAACAACAGATATATAAGGGTTTTGACCATATGTATTCTTTGGGACATCATTGGGGAATGCATGTAGATCTCAATGCATGTATAGGTTGTGGTACTTGTACTGTAGCATGTATGTCAGAGAATAATGTTCCCGTAGTTGGTAAACATGAGGTGGCAATCCATCACGAAATGACTTGGTTGCGTATTGATAGATATTATTATGGTGATGTCGAAAATCCTAATACGATCTATCAACCGATGATGTGCCAACATTGTGATAATGCACCATGTGAAAATGTTTGCCCAGTGAATGCGACCAACCATAGTGCTGAAGGATTAAATCAAATGGCTTATAACAGATGTATCGGTACCAGATATTGTGCAAACAACTGTCCATACAAAGTCAGAAGATTTAACTGGCTTGACTATACAAAAGCGGATATTTGGCCTGCAAATCAGCCTAGATTACAAGAAGAAAGTGTTCCTTTCATGGCTGACAATTTAACACGAATGGTTTTGAATCCAGATGTAACGGTGAGATCCAGAGGTGTTATTGAAAAATGTAGCTTCTGTGTACAGCGATTACAAGAAGGTAAATTGACCGCCAAAACGGAAGGAAGAGCTTTGACTGATAGAGATGTGAAAACAGCATGTCAAACAGCTTGCCCTACAGGTGCGATTACTTTTGGAGATATGAATAATAAAACAGGAGACCTTACGGCCAAACTGGAATCACCTTTAAATTATATTGCATTGGAAGAAATTAATGTGCGATCTTCGGTTACTTACACCATGAAGGTCAATAACAGAGATAAATCTTTTGACGCCTAATTATTTATTAATCTTAGAAATAACATTCAAAATATAAACAATGAGTGCTGTTGTAAGTTCGATTAGAAAGCCCCTGATAACGGGACATAAAACCTATCATCAGATCACGGAGGATTTGATATCACCTACGGAGAAGACTCCAACGAAAGAATGGGTCATTGGATTTGTCCTTTCTGTAGCAGTCCTTACCTATGGTGTATTTTGTATCCTTTGGACTATATGGGTAGGTATTGGTTCATGGAATCTGAACAGAACAATTAACTGGTCTTGGGATATAACCAATTTTGTTTGGTGGATCGGTATAGGTCACGCAGGTACCTTGATTTCAGCTATTCTCTTGCTTTTCAGACAAAAGTGGCGTACGGGTGTAAATAGGGCAGCTGAAGCTATGACTATCTTTGCTGTAATGTGTGCGAGTTTATTCCCACTCATCCACATGGGTAGAATATGGTTGGCTATGTTTATCCTTCCGTATCCAAATACAAGAGGTCCTATATGGCCAAACTTCAACTCACCGTTGCTTTGGGACGTGTTTGCGATATCAACATACCTTACCGTTTCATTATTATTTTGGTACACAGGTTTGGTTCCAGATTTTGCTACGGTAAGAGATAGAGCGAAAGGCTTAAGAAGAAAAATATATAATACACTTTCTTTTGGATGGACGGGTTCAGCAAAACATTGGCAAAGATGGGAATCTCTATCATTGGTATTAGCGGGTATTTCGACTCCTTTGGTATTATCAGTTCACACCATCGTAAGTTTTGACTTCGCCACATCAGTTATACCAGGATGGCATACGACTATATTTCCTCCTTACTTTGTAGCTGGAGCGATATTTTCTGGATTTGCAATGGTATTGACGTTGATGATCATCACTAGAAAACTTCTACACCTTGAAGATTATATTACCATTGAGCATATAGAATCAATGAATAAGGTGATCCTTTTAACAGGAACCATAGTCGGTGTAGCTTATCTTACAGAGTTGTTTATTGCTTGGTATTCAGGCTACGTTTATGAACAGTTTGCTTTCTTCAATAGAGCATTAGGACCATATTGGTGGTCATATTTTGGTATGATGTTTTGTAATGTTATTTCTCCTCAGTTTTTCTGGAAGAAATCTTGGAGAAGAAACATCACATTGACCTTCTTTTTATCTATTGTTGTAAACATAGGTATGTGGTTTGAGCGATTTGTAATCATAGCTACTACATTAGCGAGAGATTATTTACCTTCAAGCTGGAGTTTGTATTCACCAAGCTGGGTGGAAATAGGTATCTATATTGGAACTTTCGGATTGTTTTTTACATGTTATTTGATTTTTGTACGTGTAGCACCTGTGGTAGCTGTAGCAGAAATCAAGGCAATATTAAAATCAGGTGGTGACCAATATGTGGGTGAAAATGCAATACACCATCATTCTCATCACGAAGACAATCACGGTTCATCACATAACGAACATCATTAATAAAATTTAATCCATTATTGCGATGGCACAAGATAATAACAGAGAAGTAATTTACGGTCTATACGATGACGAAGAAGATTTGCTCAGAGCTGTAAAATTGGCAAAGACGGATCATCTTGATATCTATGATGTGTTTAGCCCATTTCCTGTCCATGGACTTGATCCGCTTTTAGGATTGGAAGAATCTAGATTACATCAAGCAGGATTTATTTATGGTGCTTTGGGCACTATGACTGCATTTTTGGGTATGAGCTGGATATTTACCAAAGATTGGCCAAATATTTTTGGAGGTAAGCCATATTGGTCAGTTCCTGCCTTCATTCCTATTACTTTTGAATTGACTGTTTTATTCGCAGCAATCGGAATGACTGTCACATTCTATGTAATCAATGGTTTAGGACCAGGAGTTGTAAATAAGCACTTGGATGACCGTATTACAGATGATAAATTTTGTATAGCTTTTGATAAATCATCGGTTAGTTCTGAAAAGGCACAAGCTTTTTTCAAATCTACAGGTGCTTCGGAGGTTAATTCTAAAACGATCTAAGTAATTTATTGACAATGAATATCAAGTATCAATTTTATGGCTTTTTAGTACTGATGCTGACCATCTTTATGTCTTCATGTCAGTCTGCCGAGGGTAACAAAACAGGAAGTGAATACATGCCTGATATGGCGCACTCCGTGGCGTACGAAGCCAACATATATAGCTATTACTACAATAACCGCTGGGGATCAAAAGATGACCTGTATAAAATGGTACAACCACGTAAACCTGTTGCTGGTACGATTGCAAGAGGAATGGCTGGTACTACATCTGAAGGACGTGGTGTTTCATTCAAAGCTAATGGATCTGTTCCATATTATTATGGTAACACGGAAGAAGAAAGAACTAGAGCAATGGCTGAGATTGTAAATAATCCATTACCTATAACAAAAAGTGGTCTTGAATCTGGTAAATTGTTATACAATATACAATGTGCAATTTGCCATGGTGAAAAGGCAGATGGCGCTGGTTATTTGGTTCGCGATGATGGTGGAAAATATCCTGTTCAGCCAGCCAATTTAGTTTCAGATGAATTTATCAGTGCATCTAATGGAAGATTTTATCATACAATAATGCATGGTAGAAATTTGATGGGCTCATATTCTGACAAACTTTCTTATAATGAGCGATGGAATGTTATACACTATATCCGTTCTCTTCAAGCAGGGATTAAAAAACTTGAATATAGTGAATCTGCAAATACATTAAATAGCTCTAGTACTCCTTATAGTATTATTGCGGCGGGAAACGCAGCAAAAGAAGCAGAACAAAAACTGGCAATGGCAACAGCAGTTGTTACAGACAGTTCAATGGTGAAACCAGTTCACAAAGAAGAAAGTCATCATTAATTTATTGATATAAAAAAGTAATAATAAAGATATGAACCAATATACATTTACATCCGGTCACCGCAACGTGTTGTTTGGGGCCATAGGTATAGGTATAGTTTGCTTGATATTAACCTGGATAGGAGACGATGCGTATCACACTAGATTTTGGTCAAACTTTCTGCACAATTCTGTATTTTTTACTATGGTAGCTTGTATGGCTGTCTTTTTTATAGCAGCAAGTATCACGGCATATTCAGGATGGCACACTACTTTCAAAAGAATATGGGAAGCGTACTCTATGTTTTTGATTGTAGGAGTGGTTTTATTAGCTGTTGTAGGATTAGGTAATTACATGCATTGGCATCATTTGTATCACTGGTCAAATGCCGCTGATGTAGAAACAGATTCTGTTCTTAAAGGGAAATCATCATTTCTAAATAATAACTGGTACATGTTTGGTACCTTGATCTTTGGTGGTGTTTGGGCATTTTTTGCGCATAAATTACGTAGTTTGTCATTGGATGAAGACAATGATGGCGATAAGAATTTTGGAAAACACAAAACAATGAGAAAGTATGCTGCTGTATTGCTTCCAATCATCGGATTTACGAGTGCAGCTTTGATTTGGTTATGGGTTATGAGTGTTGACGCACATTGGTACAGTACATTATTTGCTTGGTATGCTACTGCGAGTGCTTTTGTGGCTATGATTGCTTTTACCATATTATTGATTATTTTCCTTAAATCCAACGGATATTTTTCGCTTGTAAATGAAAACCATATACATGATTTAGGTAAGTATCTTTTTGCAATTAGTATATTCTGGACATATTTGTGGTTTTCACAGTTTATGTTGATATGGTATGCCAATATTGGTGAAGAAACCATATACTTTAGAGAAAGATATGATAACTATCCTGCATTGTTTTTTGGCAATTTGATAATTAACTTTTTGGTTCCGTTTTTTATATTGATGAGAAACGATACAAAGAGGAAATTTGGATCAGCCAGTTTTGTAGCGATTATTATGGTATTAGGACATTGGTTAGATTATTTCTTGATGATAAAGCCTGGTGCGTTAATAACCAGAAATCATGCACTAGGTCATGGTCATGAAGCTGAGGCAGGAGCTGTAGGTCATGGAGAAGCAGGCGGTCATGCTGTCGAACATGTGAGTAATTTTGTAGCGGGTTTTACAATGCCTGGATTACTTGAAATTGGAACATTTATTGGTTTTTTAGGATTGTTTCTTTATGTGGCATTGACAATTTTGTCTAAGTCATCTCTGGTACCGAAAAACGATCCTTATTTGGATGAAAGTGTTCATCACCACGTTATATAATCATTATTTAACAATAAGATAAATAATAAGAAATGACTTATTTAATAGCATTTGCGATAATTTTCCTATTAGCTGTTGTAGTTATACAAATTGGTAAATTATCTGAATTATCAGCAAGAATAAGAGGAGAGGAAGCGGAAGAACGTTCCGTTAACAATACCCAAGGAATGGCTTTAGTAGCTTTTATGGTTGTTTTCTTGATAGCTTGTGTATGGTCGGCTTGGGCTTATAAAGACCAAATGTTGGGATATGGCCCTTTGACTTCAGCATCAGCACACGGATTTGAATTGGATCATATTTTTAATGTAACCTTATTTTTCACAGGTATTGTATTTATCATTACTCATATCTTATTGTTTTGGTATTCTTACAAATATAGAAAAGTAAATAATACGGATAAGGCAATGTTTTTTGCCCATGACACAAAATTGGAAATGATTTGGACAGTAGTACCAGCAGTGGTCATGACATACTTGGTTGCAAATGGTTTGATAGCGTGGAATAATATATTTCCAACATTAGGACCCGATAGCAAACATATAGAAATCGAAGCTACTGGTTACCAGTTTGCATGGGATATAAGATATCCAGGTGCCGATGGTAAACTAGGAAACAAGGATTTCAGGTTGATTGATCCTGCCAATAATAGTTTAGGTGTGGACTGGAAAGATGAAGCTTCGGTGGATGATATCATCCTTGGTGGTTCAGATAAAATCGTCTTACCAAAGGATTCAACTATAAAAGTAAGAATAACAGCAAAGGATGTTTTACATAATTTCTATTTACCACACTTCAGGGTTAAAATGGATGCAGTACCAGGTCTTCCGACGTCATTCATCTTTACTCCGGTAAAAACCACAAAAGAATTTAGAGAACAGTTGAGTAAATTTCCTGAATGGCAAGTACCAGCTGACCCAGCTGATCCTACTGGTCCTAAGAAGTGGGAAACATTCGAATATGAATTGGCTTGTGCTGAATTGTGTGGTAAGGGTCATTACTCCATGAGAAGGATTGTAGAAGTTGTTGAAAGAGAAGAGTTTGATACATGGCTTGCGAGCCAAAAGCCTTTTTATGTAACAAATATTCGTGGTAAAGAATATGATCCTTGGGCTGGTAAAAAGTTGTTTCCATTCGAAATAAAGGCACGTGCCAACGAATTGAAATCAGATATTGCCAATTATCTTTCAGATACAACGGGTACTGCAAGTAGAAACATTCAGCTCAAGCATGTGTTTTATGCTACTGGGTCTGCAGACCTTAATAGTGATTTATCTAAATATGAGCTGGATCACTTAGTAGAGTTAATGGCTAAATATCCGAGTCTTAAGGTGGAGCTAGCTGGTCATACTGATAATGTGGGTGATGCGGCTTCAAATCAGGTACTTTCTAACAGTCGAGCGGGTAATGTTCTTTCGTACTTATTATCTAAAGGTGTAAACAGCGGTCGATTATCAGCAAAAGGATATGGACAAGATCAACCTTTAGAATCAAATGATTCAGCGGAAGGAAGACAAGCCAATAGAAGAACTGAACTCAGAATTATTTCAAAATAACCATCCAAATTTTAAGATAAATGGCAAATGTTACTTTTCATGAAGAGGATGTTCTGATAAAAGAACAAGGTTTTAATGATCATTTTCATGAGCATCATCATGGAGATAAATACCAAACAAATTTTATTTTCCATTACATATTTTCAATGGATCATAAAATCATTGCACGTCAATTTCTAATTACTGGAATGATTTGGGCGATAATAGGTGCGGCAATGTCTGTGATTTTCAGGCTGCAGTTGGGTTTTCCAGAAGAAAGTCTTACTTGGATTAAACCATTTTTAGGAAAATGGATTGTTGTAGATCCAACCACGGGTATAGGAAAGTTGGCTCCTGAATTTTATTATGCATTAGTCACGATGCACGGTACTATTATTGTCTTTTTTGTTTTAACAGCAGGGCTTTCAGGTACATTTTCGAATCTCTTAATTCCCTTGCAAATCGGAGCCAGAGATATGGCTTCACCTTTTATGAATATGCTTTCATATTGGTTTTTCTTCCTTGCAGGTATAGTAATGTTTTATTCTCTATTTTTAAGTACAGGACCTTTCTCAGGTGGTTGGGTGGCATATCCGCCGTTGAGTGCATTGCCTCAGGCGTCATCAGGATCAGGTACAGGTATGACCTTGTGGTTAGTAAGTTTAGTTCTATTTGTAGTTTCAGTGCTTTTAGGAGGTATTAACTACATTACTACAATCTTGAATCTACGAACTAAAGGAATGAGTCTATGGAGAATGCCTTTGACAATTTGGGCATTTTTTGTAACAGCTATTTTGGGATTATTGTCATTCCCTGTTTTGGCATCTGGTTTCTTTATGTTGATATTTGATAGAAGCCTAGGTACAAGCTTTTTCTTAAGTGATATTTTTATCGCAGGTCAGGCCTTGGATAGAGTAGGAGGTAGTCCTATTTTATATCAGCATTTATTCTGGTTTTTGGGTCACCCAGAGGTTTATATTATTATTTTGCCAGCGATGGGACTGGTATCTGAAGTAATGTCAGTGCATTCACGTAAACCTATTTTTGGATATCGCGCGATGGTGTACTCTATTATGGCTATAGGATTTGGTTCTTGCCAAAAATCGGTAGAGGGTACCTCCAAAGAAAGTATTAGTGCCCCCGTAGAGCCACTTAGTAAAACTATTTTGTACACCATTAAACAAGGGCAACAATTTTGTGACAAGAACAGTTATACGCCAGTGAGTATCTCAGCATTAAAGTTTAGAGTGCAGTTCGATAGCTCAGCCATTTACAGTACAACAAATTCATCTAACCAAGGCG
>CALFYH010000433.1 GCA_937952155.1 uncultured Saprospiraceae bacterium | reverse complement strand
TTGCCACTCAGGTACAGAATATGCTTATTCCTGAAAATCTGCCGGTTGAAGCTAAGTTTTCATTATCAAAAATATATAAACCGCATTTTAATATAGGAGGCGATTACTTAGATTACATACGTTTTGATGACGATAGATTTGCATTTTGTATTGCTGATATTTCTGGCAAAGGTGTTTCAGCAGCGCTTTTGATGGCAAATTTTCAAGCCATGATCCAGTCATTGATATTCCAATACCGTGATTTAGAAACGTTCGTCTTTGCTTTGAATCAGTCTGTCTATCGGATTACCAAAAGTGATAAATTTATTACGTTCTTTGTAGCAGAAATTGATTTGAAAGCAAGAACACTAAAATATGTAAATGCAGGGCATTTTCCTCCAATACTCAAGATGAATGGGTCTATCATCCGTTTGGATAAAGGTTGTTCGTTCATTGGTGCCTTCGAGAAACTGGACAATATTCGAGAAGAGAAAATCACCCTTGGTCCAGATGCGATGATCGTAAGTTTTACTGATGGATTGCCAGATCTTAGAAACAAAAAAGAAGAATATTTTGGAGATAGTTATTTAGAAGTTTTTGTAGAAAATAATTTCAAACTGACGCCGGATGAGTTCAATCAGAAGCTCTTGACAGAAATCGATGAGTTCAGGGGCGAAAATGAAATAGCGGATGATATTGCTGTTTTGACATGTAAAATTTATTAAAATAAGTTAGTGATATTTTATGGGACAAACCAAAAATAAAGTTACAGCAGCAATGCTGGCATTTTTTACAGGATTTATCGGTGGACACAAACTCTATCTCAATAAAATTGGTGGTTTTATTGGTTTTATTTTTTTATTTTGGATCTCAATGCGTATCAATTTTCCACTTTCTGTATTCATCGGTGTCATCCAAGGTGTGAAATTGCTCAAGATGTCTGATATGGAATTTGATAAAAAATTTAATCGTGGCTTCATACCGGTGCGACGTGGCCCACTTGAAGCTCGTCGAGAAGAGCAAATGAGGAAATATGAACAAATTCCGAATGATAGTAGAAAGAATACTCCTTCATACCGCCAAAAACCTTCGCCAATAACTTCTATGAAATCAAATCCTTATAAGGCCAGTGGTATAAAAAAGTATAAAGATTTTGATTTGGAAGATGCAATTATGGATTTTAAAAAAGGCTTGGAATTATCTCCTACTGATGTGGCATTACATTTTAATCTAGCGTGTGCTTATTCTCTTACAGAAAAAAAATATCTGTCATATCACCACCTAAGCCTTGCAGTTGTAAATGGACTGAAAGATGTCGAAAAAATCATGTCGCACGATGATTTGGCTTTTGTACGCATTCAACCAGAATTTTCTGAATTTAAAGGTAATGGATTCAGAATCAATCCATTCAAGTCTGATAAAGTACCATTTGGACAAGAAAGTAATCAGCCACTGGAAGAAAAGGATGAATCCTTACTCAGCCAATTGAATCATCTAGCTGAGTTGAAAAGCAGAGGACTCTTGTCAGATATTGAATTTAATACAGAACGAAAAAAGATTTTGAAACAATAAGTTCTTATCTTGTGTTCGTTTAGTAAGGTATATAAATTAGAACATTGACAGCAAAGGAACT
>CALFYH010000432.1 GCA_937952155.1 uncultured Saprospiraceae bacterium | reverse complement strand
CGTTTAAGTCGGCTTTTTGCCAGTTCGGCAATTTTATGGGACAATCATCTTTGCAATATTTCAAAATGCTGTATCTTGTCGCCATACAAAACACAAAATTTTATATGACCGATACCGGACATAAGATATATATTTCGACTTTAGTTTTTATCGTGGCGGCAGTCACTATTTTCCTGATATTCTATGGGGCAGATTACTACGCTACAGAAATGGAAGAGCGATTTTATCATAAGGAACATACGTTATTAAAACCTAGTGGCTTATATGGACACGGCTTGGGTATTATAGGTACTTTGCTGATCCTTATCGGTGTTTTTGGGTATATGGCACGGAAGCGATTTCGCAGTTTAAGCAGGATTGGTGTATTGAAATACTGGCTTGAGTTCCATATTTTCTTATGTACTTTGGGCCCGATTATGATACTTTTTCATACCGCATTTAAGTTCGGCGGTATTGTGTCGATTAGCTTTTGGAGTATGGTTGCTGTTGTGGCAAGTGGTGTGATAGGCCGATTTATTTATTTGCAAATACCTAGGACTATTCAGGGTAGGGAACTAAGCTTGCACGAAGTTCAGGACTTAAAATCGAATACTTCAAACGTACTTAGTCAGCAGTTTGAGAATATAAATATCAATACCTTGTTGAGTACATTTAAAGAAAAGTACAATAAGGATTACAAAGGCATTTCTGGGTATTTTTCACAGTTTATGGATGAATACAAGCAGAAAAATGATATTAAACAGTTATTAATTACGCAGAATTTGGCAGGTGGCGATATAAAAACTATCATGAATCTTATTGACCATGAGATGGCGCTTGGTCGCAAGATACAGCGATTGGTGACTATGCAGAAATTGTTCAGATATTGGCACATAGCCCACTTGCCATTTGCCCTTATCATGCTCATTATCATGGTTATACATGTGGTAGTTGCTGTGACATTTGGTTATACTTGGATATTTTGATGTATGGAAGAATTACTGATATATGGATTTGTTTTCATTCTATGCTCAGGTATAATCTATATTTATATCCGAAAGCTTAAAAAGGAATCAGCAGATGTAGGAGAGAAAATCGAGAAAGCGATAGAAACTGGTTCGCACGAACCGGCGTCTTTGTATCCATATATAGATGAGGATAATTGTATAAAAAGTGGTGCTTGTGTCATCGCTTGTCCCGAAAAAGAAATCATCGGAATACGCAATGGTCGGGCCACTTTGATCAATGCTTCTCGATGTATCGGTCATGGTGCTTGTTTTCATTCTTGTCCAGTAGAAGCGATATCTCTGCGCATTGGTACCGAAAAGCGTGGTATAGATCTGCCGCATGTCAACAAAAATTTTGAGACGAATGTACATGGTATGTTTATAGCCGGTGAATTGGGTGGTATGGGTTTGATAAAGAATAGTGTAGAACAAGGTCGTCAAGCTGCTGAATTCGTTTATGAATCCATAGACAAAGACCATAAAGCAGACTATGATTTGGTTATTATTGGCGCTGGTCCTGCTGGGATTTCTGCTTCGCTCCAAGCTAAAAAAATGGGACTCAGAGTAGTTACACTGGAACAATATACGCTTGGTGGTACGGTAGCGAATTTCCCGAGATCTAAGATCGTCATGACTTCACCGATGCATTTGCCTGGTCATGGAGAAGTGCGACTTTATCAGACTAGCAAGGCAGAGTTACTTTCACTTTGGAAACAGGTATTAACCAAAAATGATATCAAAATCATCGAAAATGCTAAAGTAGAGCAAATCGGAAAAAAAGATGGCCAATTTCTATTATCAACTTTGAAAGGAGATACCTACCTGACCAATAGAGTGCTGCTGGCCATAGGACGTAGAGGTACGCCACGCAAGCTCAATGTTTCTGGTGAGGGATTAGAAAAGGTTGCTTACAAACTGCTGGAACCTGAACTGATTTTTGGTAAAAATATCTTGGTGGTAGGTGGCGGAGATTCTGCTATAGAAAGTGCGCTGCTGCTTGCCTCAGAAAATCAAGTAGTCTTGTCGTACAGGAGCGAAAATTTCAACAGGTTAAAACCTTTGAATGCCCAAAACATTCAAAATGCCATTGAATCTGGAAAAGTAAAAGTGATATTTGAATCCAATGTGAAAGAAATAACAGAAAGTCATGTACACATTCTCTTAAAAGATGGCTTCACACTTACACTAGAAAATGATTTGGTATATATCTTTGCTGGTGGTGAATTGCCAACACAGTTCCTCGAGAAAGTAGGAATCGAGATTTCAAGAAGATTCAATTACACGATGTTGTCCCATAAGAAATAGAAATTGAACCGAGCGCACACATACATATCCAAGATTTTTATCAGCATATTGATCAACATGATGTTGGCCATGGTAGTTAGTGGGCAGATTTCACCTGGTAAGTTGACCAAGGCACACGCTGCTTTGGAAGGTATCAAAAACTGTACATCATGTCATGAAATAGGCGCTCAAATATCAGAACAAAAATGTCTGGATTGTCATAAAACACTAAAATCGAGAATTGCACAAAATAAAGGATATCATGTATCATCGGCCATCAAAGGCAAACAGTGTATCTCTTGTCATAGTGAACATCATGGTGTCAATTTTGAAATGGTGCGATTCGAAAAGTCCTCATTTAATCATAATCTCACTGGATACGAACTAAAGGGCAGCCATAAAATCAATGATTGTACCAAGTGTCACAATCCTGACAATATAGCAGATATAAAACAAAAAATGGTGAAATCAACGTATCTAGGATTGAATACAAGCTGTGTCACTTGCCATGATGACTATCACCAAAAAACCTTGGATAATGATTGCAGTAAATGCCATAATTTTGAAAAATTCAAACCAGCTTCTGCATTTAACCATAACAAAACCAACTTTGCACTTACAGGAGGACATGCGAAAGTTGATTGCAATCAGTGCCATAAAATCGAAATGCGAAATGGCAAGAAATTCCAACAATTTGCTGATGTGCCATTCAAAAATTGCAATTCGTGTCACAAAGATCCACATCAAGGCGAGTTTGGGACAGATTGTAAATCTTGTCATAGTACGGAATCATTTGCGAAAATGAAATCTACATCAGCCTTTAATCATAGTCTGACTGGTTTTGAACTGGAAGGAAAACACAAAAGCATCGATTGTAAACAATGCCATGATAACAGGGCTGGAACAAAAGGTGACTACAAAGAATTCGAAAAATCCAAACCGATAAATTGCCTTACCTGTCACAAAGATGTTCACGAAGGCAAATTGAGTACTGATTGTAAATCATGCCATACACAGCAGTCATTTACTATAAAAAATATTAAGGCAGATTTTGATCATCAACTTACGGGCTTCGAACTGAAAGGAAAGCATAAGCAAGTAGATTGCAGGAAATGCCACACACAAACCTACATGACAGCACCGATAAAGAATGACATGTGCAAAGATTGTCATCAGGATTATCACAAAGGAGATTTCAATGCGATGCTGCCTAATGATTGCAACGTTTGCCATAGCGAAGCTGGATTTGACGAAAGCAGTTATGACTTAGTACGACATGAAAAATCATCTTTCCCGTTGCAGGGTGCGCATATTGCAACACCTTGTTTTGCCTGTCATCAGACTGAAAGTACGCAATGGAAATTCAAAAATATCGGACAGAAGTGCAATGATTGTCATGATAATATCCACCTTGGATTTATTTCTGAGAAATTTATACCGCAAAATGATTGTAGCCGATGCCACAATAGCGGTCAATGGACTGATGTCGCATTCGATCACAAACAAACATCATTTGACTTGGTCGGAAAACATGTCACAATAAACTGTAGCTCTTGTCATTTCGATGTTGTAGAAGGAAAAAAAGTACAAAAATTTGTTGGATTAAATCAGCAATGTGTCAGCTGTCATGACAATAAGCATGGCACACAATTTGAAGAAAATGGCATTACCGATTGCAAGCGATGTCATGGTTTCGAAAAGTGGGACACAAGCAATTTTAATCATGATAATACCAAATTTAAGTTGGAAGGTGCACATTTGAAGGTAAATTGCAATAAATGTCATGTATCAGAAATGCAAAATGGCATCACGACGATTTTATATAAAAATGGAAAATTGGATTGCATAGATTGTCACCAATAAAATGTAGTTCTTATTAGTTAGTCCAAAAATAAAACCATAGACCGAAGCGTGTTGCATTCGGCCTATGATGCGCGTTTTGAGTAATTATTTTTTTAATAGAGCATTAATTTGTCTGGAAAAGTCTTCTGTATCCAGCAAGTCTGATCCAATCTGATCTTGTTTTGAAGAATCATAAATTGGAAGAATAATGTCTTGATTATCATTTTTCTTTAATCTGAAATCTGCCTTTTGTAGAATGGAAATTTCTTTGCCATGTACCGTTTCTGTCAAATAATTTTTGGAAAGCTCGGTAGATTTGATATTATCAAGCGAGATGACTTCCATTTTATTGAATAGATCTGACTGGTAAAAAATGGCCATTTTGCTTTTGTCTATAGCAAGCACTGCATTTGTCAGTTTCGTGATTTTATCTACTTTGATGCCAGACTGCGTAGCTAAGTCATTTATTTTTTTTAAGGCATCAGTATTTTTAGATTTTGAAAACATAAAATAGGCCATTGGTACAAAAATAAGAAGTACCAATACAATATTTAGAATTATACTTGACATGATTTATAAATATATATAATTTT
>CALFYH010000431.1 GCA_937952155.1 uncultured Saprospiraceae bacterium | reverse complement strand
CAGGAGGAATTTGTCTTACAGAAATGGTTTTATCTTTTGTTTTTAATAATAATTGTCCCAAACTATTATACAATTTTGTGGATTTGCCTTCACCTTCGTATTGCAAAAATATCTCATCTGAAGCTGGATTTGGATAAATAGTAAATTGAATCGCTTGATTTTGAGTAGTTGATGAGGGTCTGTTCAAGCAATTTTTTGGGTAATTCATCACTGTCTCCCAAGCAATTTCCTGAAATCTTTGGGCTTGCTGTGCAGTAGGTGCATTAAAATCGCCGCCCCAGATATTTTTTAATTGAACAGGAAGGCCAACTGGACTCTTACCTGTCAAAACTGAGTAATGAATACAAGCTATAAAGTATTTACCTTGGTCTTTAAGGTGAATATCATCACTAAATAAGCTTTTGATATCAGATATACCGGGAACTGTTCCTGCCGCTATTTCATCATGTAATAGAGCCAAACCTTGTCCACCTGGTATCATACAAACTGAATTGTTTGGTTTATAGGTTTCATTAAGTTTTGTAACCACGCTTTCCCACATAGTCAAGTCATCTGTCAATCGTTGTCTCCAAGGATTGCTATTGATGTCATACATACATCCTGTTGGTGTGCCACTATTCAGACAATGCCAAACTTCATAAAACAAGACCCTGATATTTGGATTATGCTTTTTAGCAAATACGTAAAAGCTATCTGCGTATTTATACGTATCAATGATTCCCCATTCTGTTTGGGCTTGGCGTGGAACGGACTCAGTAAGTATAATCGTTTCATATTTTGAAGAAGGCAACCCATTGGCAGGATCATAAAACCCATAAATAAATGGTGGTATTGGCGCATAATCGTTTGCTGCTTTTCTATCCCATTGATAGTGTAGTGATGCGCCAGGTATAGATTGGTATCCCAATTTGAATGTAGTGGATTCGGTTTGTTCGATCATGGATTTTACCATTTCTCCGATTTGATCACTCAGTGAGTGCCCGATATAAAAAACACTAGATTGTGCATTTGATTTTATACCAAATCCGATTGTAATCAATAAAGCAAAACTCAAGATTAACCAATATTTATTATTATTTTTCTCCATCAATATATTTAATTAAATAAACGATTTCCAATGTAAAATCCCTATTCAACGGGTAAAGATAGTTAAATTAAAATACATAAAAGTTTCATAATATGCCTATTAAAACACAGAAATTGCGAATATATTTAAGAAATCTCATTCAAATATTCAAAAAGTATTTAATTTTGCTGCCCTTATGACAGGAGAAGCGATAAAATCTTTTTATCCTAGAATTGAAATTCTAGATGAAGCATATGAAATTCCCCAGTTGGGGCGTAAGAGGCGAATATCTGTTTTGTTGCCACATGATTATTATCAGACCAATAAAAAGTATCCGGTTTTATATCTGCACGATGGACAGAATTTGTTTGACGAATATGCACCATATGGCAATTGGGGCGTAGATAAATCATTAGAACGGCTTGCTATGCAAGGTATCGGAGATGTGATCATTGTTGCGATCGATCACGGTGGAATCTTGCGCATTCAGGAATATTTACCTTATAGCACACCTCGATATACCGAAGCTGAGGGCAATCTGTATATCAAGTTCATGTTGGAAGACCTAAAACCAATGATTGACTCAAGATTTAGGGTTTTGACTGGGCGTGATCATACAGGTATTGGTGGCAGTAGCTTGGGTGGATTGATAAGTTTGTATGCTGGTTTTAAGTATCCGCAGATTTTCGGTAATATGATGATATTTTCACCAAGCTTGTGGATCTCAGAAGAAATCTATGACATGGCGTATCATTATGTACCAGGTGGACCTACAGATATTTATTTGTATGCTGGTGGTATGGAAAGTGCCAATCATTACAGTCAGGTACTCAGATTAGAGAAAATTCTTCAAAATAAAAGAAGATATGAGGGATTTGAGATGACTTTTTCACATAATCCATCAGGACAACATAAAGAAATCCACTGGGGAGAACAATTTCCACTAGCTTTCAGATGGTTATATTTTAATAAATACTAAAACTAATTCATGCCACTTAATATTATAGAAAAATCTGCCGGTTTTGCGGAAGTTATACTTTTGGCTTTCGAAAAAAACCAAGAAAATCACGAAATTATAAAAAAATATTCAGGTCTTTCCTATGTGCCAGAAATGAACTTGGGACCGAAGGATGTATTGTCAATATATCATCCCGTAAAGGAGCAAAAAATATCTATTTTAGGACTTGGAGAGCAAAAAGATCATGCTAGAAGTTATCAGTATTTCAGAAGTGCTGTCCACCAACTCAAATCTAAAACTAAAATACATATTGAAGTCATAGGATCTCACCTTAGCGATGAATTGTTGACAAATGCGGTAATTGGACTGCGTATTTCCTTGGTCAATATTGGTACTTTCAAAACGAATGGCAATAGATTTGAAGAGCCACAAATCTCATTGATCATAGATAAAAGTCAAGAATCTATTGCTAATAAAGCGCTTTCTATTGCTGAAGCTCAGGTCAGTGCTATGCACCTTGTAGATACACCATCCAATATCAAAACACCAGAATATATGGCAGACTATGCTGTTGCTTCTGGTAAGAAATATGGATATAAAGTTGATGTTTACGACAAAAAGGCTTTGGCAGAAATGAAGATGGATGCACTACTGGCTGTTGGCCAAGGAAGCTGTCATGAGCCACGTCTTATTGTGATGGAGTATAACCCAAAAGGTAATAAATCAACAAACCCCAAACTCGGTCTTGTAGGCAAAGGCATATCTTTCGATACAGGTGGTATTTCCATCAAACCATCTGCCAACATGGGCTACATGAAAAGCGATATGGGTGGCGCTGCAGCAGTTATTGGTGCAGTAGAACTAGCAGCTCGACTTAAACTAGATATACATATTGTTGGTGTTGTTCCAGCTGCTGAAAACAGTGTAGATGCCAATAGCATCAGACCTGGTGATGTTATAAGTTCATATTCAGGCAAGTCGATAGAAGTTATAGATACAGATGCTGAAGGAAGATTGGTTTTGGCAGACGGATTGGCTTATATTATTCGCAATTATCAACCCGAAAACTTGATTGATTTGGCTACTTTGACAGGTAGTGTCATTGCTGCTTTGGGATATACAGCATCAGGTATGTTTACCCACAATGATGAAATGGCCGCTTCGCTCACTTCGGTAGGCGCACCAATCAACGAACGTGTTTGGCGCATGCCCATGTGGGAAGATTATGCACCAGATATGCACTCTGACATAGCAGATATAAAAAACCTAAGCAGCCGACCTGTTGCTGGTTCTATTACAGCCGCCAAATTTTTGGAAGTATTTACATCCGAACATAAAAACTGGGTTCACTTGGATATAGCAGGTGTCGCTTTTGCAGATAGTGAGTTTGCAAAATCAAGGACTGCAACAGCTTATGGCGTAAGATTGTTGGGCGCTTACATGGAATCAATGGTCTGAAAATGCCATTGATATGAATATCCTTAACCACGAGTTCAAAGCACGTATTAATGATATCAAGCCATATGAAGATTTATTAATCAGCAAAAATCCATTTTTTCAAGGCGTAGATCATCAGAAAGATACTTATTTTAATGTCCCATATGGTAGGCTCAAGCTGAGAGAAGGAAATATAGAAAATGCACTTATCCAATACGATCGGGAAGACATTGCCGGCTCGAAGTTGTCAAAAATAATATTGTATAAACATTCGCCAGATCCAGCGTTGAAGGAAATTCTCACCATGCAGTTTGGTGTTAAAGTGATTGTTGATAAAGTTAGAAGGATTTATTTTATCGATAATGTCAAGTTTCATTTTGACGCAATTGTTGGGCTGGGATATTTTTTGGAAGTGGAAGCAATAGATACAGAAGGTACATTTACTACCTTGGAACTACAAAAACAATGCGATGCATATCTTGATTTTTTCGGCCTTTCGGCCAATGATTTGGTCCAGTCATCCTACAGTGATATCCTCATTGCTCAAGGTTTAGATTAAAATTTTACGGTACTTCGAACAGGCATTTTTCTTTATTCTGTTCAAAAACGATGATTGTTATTAGTAATATGATATAAAGTAGCTAACATTTTATAATTTTGTAATATAAAATGATTGTGTAAATAAAAAGTAGCAATGGACAATAAGATCATCATCGTAGGAGCAGGATTGTGTGGATCACTTTTAGCATTACGTATGGCGATGAAAGGATATTCTGTCGTCATGTACGAACGTCGGCCTGACATGCGCAAGAGTCGAGTCAATGCTGGAAGATCAATCAATCTTGCGCTATCAGATAGGGGATTATTGGCTTTGGAGCTGGCAGGAATAAAAGATGATGTTTTACCACTCATCATTCCGATGCACGGGCGTATGATCCATAGCTTGGATGGCGGCAATCATTTGGTCAATTATAGTGGTCGTCCCGGCGAATGGATCAATTCCATATCCAGAGGCGGACTCAATAAATTGCTCTTAGAAAAGGCAGAAGCAACAGGTAAAGTACAAGTGTTTTTTGATACTGAATGTACCAGTGCATCTCTTGACTCAGGGACAATTGAACTTAAACATACCCAAACAGGTACACATTTTTCGGATACAGGCGAAGTGATTTTTGGTACTGATGGCGCCGGTTCGGCTATTCGGAATGCTATGTTGGAACAATCCGCCAGATTTCGGTTTGATTTTTCGATCAAATACCAGACTACAGGATACAAAGAACTAGAAATTCCTGCAAATGCAGATGGTACTTTTAGAATGGAGAAAAATGCACTCCATATATGGCCGAGAAGTGGATTTATGATGATCGCTCTACCCAATTTGGATGGTAGTTTTACGGTCACTTTGTTTTTGCCATTAGACGGAGACAATAGCTTTGAAAAACTAAAAACAGAAGAAGAAATCCGAAATTTCTTTACCCAAAATTTCCCATCGGCGTATGACCAGATGCCTGATTTAATGGCAGATTTTCATGCAAATCCTACTAGCTCATTAGGTACTGTCAAATGTTATCCTTGGCAGATAAATGGAAAATTTCTCTTACTTGGAGATGCAGCCCATGCAGTAGTTCCTTTTTATGGGCAAGGCATGAATGCTTCTTTTGAAGATGTCACAGAACTCGACAAATTGATCACGACCTATGGTGGCAATTGGCAAGAAATCCTGCCTGCATTCCAGGAGCAACGCAAAGTAAATGCTGATGCTATTGCTGATCTTGCCGTAGAAAACGAAATCGAGATGCGCGCAGCGACTGCAGATCCGGTTTTTTTGCTGAAGCGAAAGATAGAATTGGCACTAGAACAGAAATATCCTGATTATTTTTCTAAGTACAGCATGGTGACATTTAGAGAAGATCTGCCGTATAGCTATGCCATGCAAAAGGGTAGGGCACAGGATCGTGTTTTGATGGATTATGCAGCGACTTTGACTGATTTTGAATCTTTTGACGAAGGCTTAGCTCTTGAACTCGTCAGGAAAATCGAGATGTAGTCGACAAATATATACTGTTCGTCAAAAAGATAAATAGTGCGTATCTATGATGGAACTAAATGGCTATCCTTTGGGTTAATTTTGTTTTATTCATAAGCAGATATTTTTCAAAGTTAAGTCATGACCTTTAATATTAAAGAAACCAATGAAATTTAGCAACGAACAAATCAAGTCATTACAATTGCCATCGATGGACGTTATCGAGTACGAAAAGCCCGATATTACCTATCGTAAAGTATTGATGTACAGTTTTTTAATATTTGCATTTGTATTGCTTGTTGGATATTTTGTAGTGGGTTATTTTGCCGAGAAATTGCTGAATTTGCCGATTTTGATGATTGTAATGCTTACATGGTCCATTTTGACTGGTTTAGCTATTATTTTTACTGTCAAATCGTATGATAATTTGGGTTATGCCCTTAGGGACAAAGATATTTTATCAAAGTCAGGCGTATTTTTCAAATCAATTGTCATCGTACCTTTCAATAGAGTTCAACATAGCGAAATAGAACAAGGACCTATAGAACGGCTTTTTGGCCTAGCGGAGTTGACACTTTTTACAGCTGGAGGTAACGATGAGACAATTTCTGGTCTTAGTTTCGATAAAGCACAAATGCTTAAAAATTATATCACTAACAAAGTCGCTGCGGATGAAGAAGAATGATGGTGAGTTTTCTGTTCCGACGAGGCAGTCTTATGTAGCCATTATTATGATTTTATTTAAGACTATCAATATCGTATTCAGACAATTGATCCCAGTATTGGTAGTGATATTGCTCGGTGGATCAGAAAAATTTGATTATATTCTTTGGGTTATTTCCGTCATAGCGTTGCTGTCGATGATTTATGCTATTGTCAATTTTTTCAGGACTTACTTTTATATTCAGGATGATGAATTGGTCATGCATACTGGCGTTTTTAGCCATAAAAAAACAATCATTCCTTTGGAAAGGATCCAGGCTGTCAATTTTGAACAGAATATTGTGTATCAGATTTTCGATGTATTAAAATTAAATATTGATACTGCCGGCACAGAAAAAAATGAATTCCAGTTTCAAGCCATCGATGCACTTAAAGCAAAACGATTACGCGAAATAATAATGGCTGGGAAAAAAGTGTCAAATGGTATTGCGTTAAATACTTTGGAAGAAAATCAACCCGACAATTCTGAATACAAAGAGATTTTGTCCTTGGGTTTTACAGATTTGCTAAAAATAGGTCTTACCGAAAATCACATTAGATCAGGCGGATTAATTTTTGTTTTCTTTTTGTGGATATACCAAAATTTGCAAGAAGCAGGATTGGATGTGGACGAATATTCGGAAGAAATACCTGAATGGGAATGGGGAATTAATGCCGTAGTTTTGATTGTTTTTGTGTTTTTGTTGATTTCAATCTTGATTTCACTTGGCAGAACCGTTATCAAGTATTTTGATTTACAATTCTTGCGATTTGATAATGGATTCAAAATAGTAAGTGGTATTTTTACAAAAAAAGAAGTATCAGCCCAAGACCACAAAATTCAATTTATATCTTGGTCAGACAATTTGTTGCGAAAAATAATCGGTTACAAGAATTTGAAATTGCATCAAACTACGGCATCTAAAGCAAACAAAAGTCAACTTATTCAGATACCAGGTTGTAAGGCACATCATATTCAGGATGTTGTAGATACTATTTTTGACAATAAAGATATCAATGAAATAGAAGTAGAACGCGTCAGTTTTTTTTATTTCAAAAGATTTGCGATGATATGGGCTATACTTATGATTATAGGCAATTCGGTACTTCTTTGGTTTGAATTGTATAATCAAATATGGGTATTGACAGGATTAATAATAATGATGATAATCGGTCGTTTCTTGTCTTATCGTAAGATAGCTTATGGACATGATGGCCAATTACTCGTTTTAAAAAGTGGAATATTTGGTGATAAGAATACTGTATTACCATTGTATAAAGTCCAAACCGTGAAAATATATGAAACTCCATTCCTACGAAAAAAATCCCTGTGCGCATTGATATTGCGGACAGCGTCAGGTCAAATTACCATTCCATATTTACCATCAGAATCGGGCAGAAACCTTGGAGATTTTATCCTGTATAAAATAGAATCTACACATAGAAAGTGGATGTAGAATGTACTCAAAATGTCTAAAAGCTCATATAATCAAGGATTTTTTCATCATATGACAGTCGATTGATAAAATATTTACAGAAAATTACATATTATAAAAAATTATAATATATCTTTGTCCCTTATTTTATCCCATTCGTCTATTATCCTTGATAATCCAAGGAGAGACGATTAATTTTGGAATGAATATTTAAAATTAAAAATCGATGAACAGCTTATCTTCTTTTTTCATTTTTTGCTCAGGTGCCGTCAATTCTGTTTTGAAGCGTTGCCCTACAGATTATATCAAATATCAAGGTATAGGTGCGACCGTACTTTTTACGGGTATATTCTCTGCTATATCAGCTGGTTATGCGCTTTACACGGTATTCGAATCATACGTGGTATCTACCATTTTTGCTATAGTATGGGGAATGATGATATTTAATCTAGACCGATATATTGTATCAGGTATGCGCAAAAAGTCCAATTTCTTAAAAGAATTGGCTATGGCTGCTCCTAGGATAATATTGGCAGTATTCATAGGTATCGTTATCGCTACACCACTAGAACTGAAACTGTTTGAATCAGAAATCAATGCCGAGATAGGTATGATGCAGCAAGAGACGTACAGACAGCAAGACGACTTACTCAAAAAACGTTATGAAGCCGATACTAAGGTGATCAATGATGAGATCACACTTTTGAGAAATAAACTCAATAAATTCGATCAAGAAAGGACTGCACGACTGAGTGAAGCGCTTGCTGAAGCAGATGGTACTGGCGGTAGCAAAATCCGGGCTATGGGTGCGATCTACAAGGCAAAAGCCAAAGCATCGGATAAAGCTGAACAAGATTATCAATTGGCATACGCAGAGATAAATCCGAAATTGGAACAAGAATTGGCAAAGCTCGAGGTCATTGAATCTAAACGCAAAGCTGAGATGGATAACTTAAGCAGAGCCACACTCACTGGATTTGCTTCGAGACTAAAGGCAATGCACCGATTATCATCTGCCGACGATGCTATTCGTATTGCCGGTATTTTTATTTCTATTTTGTTTTTGATCATAGAGTGCGCTCCGATTTTAGTCAAACTTATCAGCGAACGTACACCATATGATCAGCGTATAGACACTTTAGAAACAGAATATCACCTTGCTAATCTAAAGCAAACCACAATAGCAAAATTGGCGACTGATAGTCAATTGACCTTTGAAAATAAAACCGCAGGATTTCGGGTCACTGAGATGATCAATGCCGAAAACGAGGTTTTTGCCCATGCTCTTCGCAAGGAAAAAGAAGAACTCATGTCGCGCAATGAAGGTTGGTTTACAATGCTTAAGAAAAGACGAATCTTCGATTTTTGATCATATAGGATTTTAGCTTCTCAATATCTTAGCCATTGGTCGGCCTTTGGCCAATTCGTCAATTAACTTGTCCAAATACCTGATTTTTTGCATCAGTCTATCTTCGATATCTTCGACACGATAACCACAGATGACGCCTGTGATTTTTGATACATTGGGATTGAGTTGTGGTGCATTATCAAAGAAAAATGTAAAATCATTTTTTTCGTCAATAATACGTTGTAATGTAGGTAAATCATAGCCTGTGAGCCAGCAAATGATTTCATCTACTTCATCTTTGGTCCTGCCTTTTCTTTCAGCTTTATTGACGTAATGTGGATATACGCTGGCAAATGACATTTTGAAAACTCGTTGATTATCCATGGTTGCTGCCCTTGATTAAATTATTTGTGTTGTGCCATAAATTGGTCTAAAAGTTTATTGGTACGTTGTTGTAATTTTGTTTTGAAAAATGGAGTCCAACCCATCAATAATCCTTTGAGTCCCATGGCTTGCCTACTCCAAACATAAAGATCGAAATGATCGGTATGTTTTATAATTTTTCCATCTTTAAATTCAAATTCAGCCTTGACATTATTTACGACATTGCGTCCTGTCTGGCTGAAAATATATCGGGCTGTCCATTGGGCTGTTCCTATTTGTCCATTGGTTTCTATGTCTGAAAATTCAATATCTAACTTACTTTTATTGTTTTTTAACAACATTCGCCACATGCTCTCTGCTCGATCACCATCTAATATTCCGAATGCAGGATCTTCAAATCTAATGTCATCATGATAACAATCGATCATGTCTTCTATATTTTTGGCCGCAAATGCGCTGTAGAACTTTTGGATTAACTGTGCATGGATCATTTTGCCTATGATTTAGATGATTAATAGCCCTAACGTATATCAAAAGTACAAAATATTTTACAGGAATTTGAAATATTAACAAATTTATGCCATCATTCGACCATACTATTCAAAAGGATTGCTCCATTTTTCATTGGTATAAACATCGGTTCCAGCTAATGTTTTTAGGAAGGCTATGACCGAATTTATTTCTTGAGCCGTAAGATGAAGTTGCTGACCGTCGATACCATTAGGCTTAAGTCTTTCATCTAGATTTGAATTGGTTTTTGCTGCGTTTGTGAGATTGCCATAATGGCCGATTGCTGCTTGGAGGTCTTTTATTATAGCTGTATGCATCATCGGGCCATTAACTTGTCCCTGGGTATTGGTCAGGTTGCGAAGTGATGGAGACCTAGTATTTGTAAAATCTGGGCCACCATTCAGACTTCCACCAAATCCATTGCTTTTCGTATTCGGATCGATATCAAATTCTGGTGCCCTATGACATTTTTGGCAGCCTAATCCACCACCAATTCTTTCACTTTTGTTATCGAAAATCGGATCGGTTAGAAACAATAATTTTCCACTATTCTCCTGATTGGTAAAATTTGGGAAATTATCAGTTTCCTTGTTGACAAGCGCTCGACCTGCATCGTATTTTGCATCAAATGATTGGATACTCCGTATAAATTGGGCCAAGGCTTGTTGGATTTTTGCTTCAGTGATGTTGTCATTGCCGTAAACAAAGGTAAATAGCTCTTTGTAGTAATCTTTAGCTTCCAATTTTGTGATCAAATCGTTTATCGAAGGATCGCCATTTTGCCCACTGTAACCCATTTCGTTATGATCTTGAATTGGTTTTGAAGTCTGATCTTCTAAACTGGATGCGCGTTCGTCCCAGAAAAATTTGACTTCTTCGCCAAAGCGTGCATTGATCAGTCTCATGCTATGCCTTGCTGTCAGACCATTCACACCTTTACTGGCTACTGCCGTATCACTAAAAGCAAATGCTTGTTGGTGACAACTTGCACACGAAATGGTATTATTGACAGATAAGTTTTTGTCATAAAACAAAACTCGACCCAAAGTGGCGCCTTTGTCAGTGATAGGATTGCCAGAAGTATTGTCTTTGGTTATATAAGCTGGAATTGTTTGATTAGAATAGTTTGCCAAGTTTTCCAGGTCGATGGCACCTTTGAAAGTGCGAATTACCGCTGATTCAGTGATGACCGTTGCTTCTTTTTCGCAAGAGAGTAATGACAAAAGTGCTATTACACATGGTAATATGAAAATTCTATACTTGTTCATGTATGATCTTTAATGTATGACAATATTTTTATAGTTAGGTTTAACTATAAGTATAAAGAATAAGTGAAAAAATCTTCCTTCTCAAAGTTTATACACACCGATCATATTGCTACGCACATTTGAAGTTAAATCTATGATATCAAATCTTTTGATTTCGGTAAATGAACCCATATCATGATCGCTATTTATCAGAATGGCTCCTATCAAGATTACATATTTGCATTTGTAGGTCGTCAGTTCGACCAATTCATTGATTCTTTTGTCAATGGCGTCATAAATTACTTCGGTAGCCTCGTATAATGGTGATGATGCTGTTAATATTCTTTCTTTTTCAGCATAAATAATTTGTTCGATGGTATTCATTTGATAGTCCATATCTGTAACAACACCAGGTATTATTTGGTCATTGAGCAACTTGTTTAAAGCACCTTTTGCAGCACCACAACAACCTGTATTTTTATGTTGACCAACTCGGTTTATTTCACCCAAGGTGCCATTTTTTGTGATGCCGATATGTGGTCCATAATACACAAACACAGCACCATCATCTGGTACATGACTTGCAAATGCGCCCATTCCAGTTAGACCAGTAAATGGAAAACCATTTAAACCACCCATTTTGAACGGGCCTAAAAAATCCTGTGCGCGTGATGGATATTGGATACTTATGACGTCATCACTGCATATGCTGTCTGCAAGCATGATTTGTGATGGCTCCAAAAGCAGCTCATCTTCCACAAAATCTATGAGTTTGTTGACACTATCTATCGTGGTTATCGCATTGGGATACCACTTCCTGATGATTTCTAATTTTTCTTTTTTTAGCATAAAAGGTTAGTTGATATTTACAATTTTGATTTTATCATTCAAGATTATTGAGCTGGGAATTATGATTTTATTTCCATCCTGATCTACAATCAAGGTTGCATTGAGGTTGATTTCGACCACTTTGCCTTGGCTACCTTGGAATTTGATGGTATCTCCGATTTTAAATGGGCGATTGATTACTAAAAATAATCCACTAAACAAATTTGAGAATAATTGTTGCGATGCAAAACCCAAAATCAATGTGGATGCTCCGGCACCTGCTAGGAGTGAATGAGCAAAGGTGTGTGTTATAGGCAACAGAGTAAAGCCCAGCCTAATCCTAGAAAATATATGATCGATACAAGCATGTGTTTTATAAAAACAAAACTGGTTACATCTATGTGGTGTCCCGATGTCTTCTCAATTATTTTCTTTTGGATATAATTTTTTACTAATTGTGCAACAATAATGGTAGCAACAATAACTGCACAAAACACTATATAATTGCCAGATTCATCCCATGTAAATTCTAAAAAATTCATTACTTATTGTTTTGAGATGTGAATTTACTAATTAAAATACCAACTAGTATTACTGAGTAGAACTGACCAGCGATTCCGATAAGGGCTGTCAGCAATTTCGAATAGTGAATATTGGGTAAGATATCTCCAAATCCAATGCTTGTCAATGTTATAGTAGAAAAATATACAAAATCAATGAATGTAGCTGTAGCATGACTAATGTCTAACCCTGAATATGCTAGTGGTTGGAAAGAATAAATAGTTTGCTGTGTGAAAGTGGCTATCTCGATCAGTAGCAAATATCCACATCCTGATGCAATGATAACATCTTTATTGATGTAACTAGGCTTGACTAAGAATAAGAAGATTTCATAAAATACATATATAAAAAATAGCACATATGATATGCTCAAGTAAATCATCAGACTTGATGAAAAACCTAAAATTCTAGCCAATAATGGTGTAGCACATATCGTTAAGATTAATACTCTTAGGATAAAGATCCGTTTTTTGTTATGTTCCAAATAAATCCCAAATGAGGTAAATCCCAAAATAATCATATTGATAGGCCAGAAAACGTTTCTGTATAACTCCAGATCGGTTAAAAGCATGCCCATAAAAAGATGTTGTAACAGGCCGAATAGCAGTAGTTCGTACTTATGTTTCTTTAGAATATGGGCAAATGTCATGTTGAACTATTTTTTACAGGATCTTTAAAATGTAGGTTTTAAAAAATGTGAAATGGGAAGACTTTGGTTGATTTTTGTTATTATTCACAAAATGCACAAACCAAGAGATTATTAAATTTATTGCTCCAATTTCTTTTTCATCATGATGTCTGTCTGCTCATCATCGCCCAATCTGAAAATATGCTTATCAAATGCCACAAAGCCGTTTTTCTCATAAAATCTGATAGCTCTCGGATTTTCTTCCCATACGCCTAGCCATATATAATCCGAATTATGGTCCTTCGCTACTTGGATGGCCTTTTCATAGAATATTTGACCTACATTTTGACCATGAAATTCCTTAAGTACATAAATCCTTTCTATTTCTACCGCTTTTTCATCTTTGAGCTCTGTTTGTGATCCACCAAAATTGAGTTTCAGATAGCCTACGACATTTTCTGTATTTTCTGCAAGGTAGAAGGCTGCATTTTTGTCATTTAGCTCCGAAGTGAGTTTTTCGATCGAAAATCCTTCTTCCAGATACTTTCTCATATTTTCTTCTGTATTTCCTTCAGCAAATGTTTCCTTAAATGTCTGTCTGCCTATGGATTGCAATAAAAGCACATCGTCTGCATATATTTTTTTG
>CALFYH010000430.1 GCA_937952155.1 uncultured Saprospiraceae bacterium | reverse complement strand
TTGCACCCGAAGGAGAAAAAATATTGGTACATATTTCCAATTTCCGTAAGGTAAAAAGGGTAGAAGACGTGATTGGCATCTTTGCTATTGTGAGCAAACAGGTAAAGTGCAAACTGTTGCTTATCGGTGATGGACCTGAAAGGAAAGCTATGGAAGATTTGTGTAGAAACCTACATCTCTGTGATGAGATCAGGTTTTTAGGCAAACAAGAAGCGGTAGAAGAATTACTGGCTATATCTGATTTGTTTATTCTTCCATCCGAAAATGAAAGTTTTGGACTTGCAGCGCTGGAAGCCATGGCATGCGAAGTGCCGGTAATATCATCCAATGCAGGTGGCTTGCCTGAGGTAAATATCGATGGTGTTACAGGTTATATGTGTGATGTCAGCGATGTAGAAGGTATGGCTGCTCGATGTCTTAGCTTACTTCAGGATGAAGATTTGTTAAATACCTTCAGACATAATGCTTATCTTCAAGCACAAAAATTTGACATTAAAGCCATCTTACCGCAATACGAAAACTACTATAATGAGATCATCGCATCTGTAAAACTTAACGGACTATAAGGATTTTTGTTACCAAAGCATCCGAAGGAAGTGATGTATTTTCATTGGCACTAAAGACTAGATACACACCCGTAGCTGCACGTGATCCATTATAATCCATACCATCCCAGATTGCTTGTCCACCCAAGGCTTTTGTTTCATATACCAATTTACCATTAATATCTGTGATTTTGACATTTGCATCACGCACAAGGCCTTTGATAGCAATAGGTCCTGTGTAATCAGGCCGAACTGGATTGGGAAAGGCAACTACTGAACTACTATGACTATTGCCTCCACTTGTGGTTTCGGTTTTGAAACTTTGGATTCCTCCAGGCGTGACAATAAACATCTCTCCCGTATAACCATTGTAGGCAAGTGTACGCACTGTATTGTCTAATAAAGGTGAGTTTTTGGAAGTATATCTTGCGACTTCTGTTACTCCATCTGGAGACTGCACGAAAATACCGTTTCTGGTACCAAACCATTTTCTGTTTGCACCATCTACGGCCATAGAAATGATGTCTTCATAACGAAGTAATGGCGCAGGTATGTCTTCGACGACGACCTTGCGAGTAGTACCACGACAAGCCTCATTAAATGGATCTCCACAATCAAAAACCACAGGACCTTGGTCTGTGCCTACCCATACACTACCATCAAGATCCACCATCACACAATTGACTTTATTGCCCACGATTTCACTATTTGACCTAGTAATGCTTCTGACTTTATCATCCGTAGGATCCGCAATTTGGCTTCCTTCATTATAAACAACGACACCGTTACCTACACCAAATACTGCAATCCACTTATTTCCACTTTGATCTATGACTATTTCATTCAAGTTGGTGCTGCCAGGTACGCTAAAGTTGTGCCAAGTATTGTCTTTTGTTTTAACAACCAAAGGTTTTGGTGCACCAAAATTAGATATCCATAGATTATCATTTTTATCAAAAGTCAATCCTGCAATACGTGTTCTGGATGAATCACCAGTTACAGCTTGTAAGATGCTATTGTTTTTATTCCAGTGTTTGACTTCATTCGTTAGTTCGTTATAATACAAGATGCCGTTATAATAGCTTCCCAAGTATATTTCGTCAGATTTTGGATTAGGTGCTAGAGTTTTCAAATGAAATAATTCGTAATCTCGAAGTGGCTGAAAGTTTTCAGGGCTGAAATTGGTCCATTCATTATCTTGAAGCACATAATATCCATTAAGCGTAAATTTGTATTGATAATCCTCATCTACACCATTAGAACCAAAATAAGCTTTACCTTTTTTGAATCTTATACCACTGGCATCATTATCATAAGGAACCTGAAATTTCAGAAATTTACATTCACCAGTTTTATTTTCAGTGTATTTGATGGGATCCCATTGATCAGCATACCAGACTCTACCTTTTTTATCTTCGACAGCATTTTGTAATCTTTGGACACAGCCATATCCTTTTTCAGACATTTGGCCGTTATTATCCAAAAATACCATTCTTCCACCATCGCCTTTAACCACACCTATCATCAATGTAGAACCATCATCGGATATGAATTTTATTTCTTCTTCTGCATCTTGTAGTTGATATACCAAACTTATTTTATCCGATGTATCTAACGAATAGACTTTATTTCCTGCTAAAAAATACAGGTTATTTGCAAAAACAGCCATTTCGGAAACTTCTTTAGGCTCATTTTCAAGCGGAGTCCAACTATAAAAGTCTGAAACATTCGATCCCTGAATAGCTATGTTGTAGATTCCTTGTTCGGTGCCGATATAAATTTTGTTATTAATTACAGCTATACTCTGTATTTTTTCGGTAGTGAATGTTGTAAAGGTAAATTCCAGAGCATCTAGGTCAAATCCTAATACACCAAAATCAGTAGCCATGTAAGCAATTTGATTATAAATAAAAACATCATTTATTGTCTTACTACCTAATACGGATGTATTGGTCTGAATAAAGGGAATATTAATTACTTGGCCACCATTAAGAATATCTATATTATTATCTGAATATACAATGATCATCTTGTCAGAGTTAGCGTCATAATACATGTCTGAGACGATTACATCTGAAAGGCCATCTTCTTTTGAAAGAAATTTGATAGAAAGATCTTCTTGATCTATAGAAATAAGTCCTCTTGCAGAGGCATATACAATTTTATCTTTGGTTTTGGCGACTTTAAGACCATTTTTATAGGACAGATGGGATTTCCAATAACCCAGTGGTATGTTGCTTTGGCTATTGATAGTCAAGGCTATACATACACAAATCATCGAATACAAATATTTCTTTAACATCATCAGACTTAGATTTTCAAGATTTAAGTATTAAAAGGAGAAAAGAAGGGAAATATTGTACGAATCATGCAACTTTTCCGAGAAAAAATATCATTTATACATATGTGAGCCATCGAGATAATCAAATACCTTCTCGGGGACAAGGTACTGAATAGACTTTTTATTTCGAATTGCATTTCGGATAAAGGTCGCAGAGATGTCCATCATCGGTACATCTTTGACAATTTTTATTCTGGGATAATCAGCGGCAAGTGTTGTATTGTATCCAGGACGCTCATAGACATATATATCATAATTTTGCAATAACAATTCATAGTTTTTCCATTTAGGCAAACTTTCTACACTATCGCCACCCATGATTAGACAAAATTCTCTTTTTGGATATTTTTCTTGAAGATGGGTCAATGTATCAATAGTATATGAAGGAACTGGCAGTGAAAACTCAATATTAGATGCCTTAATGTGTGGATTGTCATCAATGGCAAGTTGTACAAGATGTAAGCGATCGCTATCTTTGGCTAAGGAAGCTTTTGATTTCAATGGATTATGCGGACTTACTACCATCCATATTTCATTAAGATCCGTGTATTGGATCATATGGTTGGCAATGATCATGTGCCCGACATGTACTGGATTGAAGGATCCAAAAAACAGGCCCGTTTTCATGTAAAAATTTAGTTGCCCATCATGACAGGCATGACCAACATCAAAAGTGCTTCGCCTGGATCTTCTTCTGTAGGTACGATCAGACCAGCTCTACTTGGTGTCGAAAGCTGAAGACGAATATCATCATTTTCTAAAACAGAAAGCATTTCTCCTAGAAATTTCGCATTAAAACCAATGGTCATCGTATCACCTGAGAATGAACAGTTGAGTTGCTCAGTTGCTTCATTGGAAAAATCCAAGTCTTGTGCAGAAATCGTCATACTACGTTCCGTAAGGTTAAGAATTACCTGATTGGTTGATTTATTGGCATAAATAGCAATTCTTCTAAGCGAATTAAGGAAATCCTTACGGTTTATAATGGCTTCGTATGGATTCTCTACAGGAATCACCGCGTTATATTCTGGATATTTGGCATCAATCAGCCTGCAAACTATTTTGGTCCTTCCGAAAGAAAAGAAAATATTAGCTTTATTGAAGCTGATTACTACATCACATTCTTCTGAAAGGGCATTTTTTACCAAATTTAGACCTTTTTTAGGCACAATCAAAGATTTAGCAATATCAGTGCTAAGATTTCCTACCGTATATTTTACCAATTTATGGGCGTCTGTGGCTACAAAATGCAATTTGGTAAAATCGATTTGGATCAATATACCTGTCATAGCCAATCTTAATTCATCACTACTTGTAGCGAAGATTGTGTTGACTATCCCTTTTTGGATTTTTTTGGAGTTCAAAGAAAGTGTTTCAACATCATCTTCTTCAGGTGGCGTAGGAAAATCTTCCGCAGAATCTCCTGACAATTTATACACACCAAACGATGATAATATCTTAACAGAATTGTTTTCATCTACGCTCAAAGTTATTGGTTGCTCTGGCAAGGCCTTGATCGTTTCTAGGAGAATTTTAGCTGGAATTGCTATAATTCCATCTTCATCTGCTGTGACAGCCAGTTGAGTAATGATGGTAGTCTCTAGATTGGTTGATGTGATGGTCAATACATTATTTTGCACATCAAACAAGAAGTCCTCCATAATAGGTAGGACTGGATTGGAATTGATGGCGCCAGATGCAATATTTAGTTGTTTTAACAACTCTGATGAAGAAACTTCAAATCTCATTATGAACCTTTTTTTAAACTGTTGTAGTATCCAGCTGAATACTTTATAAATTATGACACAAAAATAATGATTATTATGAAACTTCCTAACATCAAATAGAACTTGGTCGAATTAAAAAATTAGTAATCAGGATATTGGGACTTTATTCAAATATATTGGCAGATGATTGTCTATGGATTATGACGCTATTTCACATTTTACCTGTACTTTTGCAAATTCAAAAAAATCTTATGCTAAACAGGAAAGCAGGGCCGATTTCTCACAATCTAACAACACTTTTTATACCTGAAATCCAAGAATACAAATGGGACAACGGAACAAGAGTTTGTGAGATCAATCTTGGCAGTCAGGACATTACAAAAATAGAAATTGTCCACAAGGCCGGTAGAAGTGTTGAAGATCATCACCTTGCTAGTCGAGCTACTTCTTCTCTTATGAAAGATGGCTGTGGCAATAGAACTTCCGCACAATTTGCCGAAGAAATTGATTTTTTTGGAGCTTCAGTCAAGACGGCTTCCAATATGGATTTTTCGTACACAACGCTACATACATTGACCAGACATGCTGATAATTTGATCCCGTTACTTCATGAAATGTACGAACGACCTGTTTTTGCGGAAGACGAGATCGAAAAATTCAAAAAGCTCAACATTCAGAAACTAAAAGAAGAGTTGACCAAAAATGAAGTAATTACCTATCGTACGATTACAGAAGAAATTTTTGGCAAGAATCACGCTTACGGATATAATAGTACTGAGAATGACTATAATGCTATTAATCAGTCGATTATTATGGATCATTTCGAAAATTATTATGGGAGCGATAATAGATTTATATTCATAAGTGGTAAGATAACGGACACTATGCTTAAGCAGTTAGAAGCATATTTTGGAACAGAAACCAAGCCTTCTAATAAGCATGATTATGTACCAGCACAAGATTATTTGAAAGGAAAAAGGATACAAATTGCATCTCAAAATGAACATCAAAGTGCAATAAAAACAGGCATGAAGCTTTTTAACAAAAATCATCCTGACAACGATACTTTTTTCGTTCTTAATACCATTTTTGGTGGATATTTTGGGTCTAGGCTTATGTCCAAAATACGGGAAGATTTAGGTTATACTTATGATATTTTTAGCAGTGTAGATCAGATGCTCTATGATGGATGTTTCTACGTAAGCACTGAAGCTGCAGACAAATATGTGCCTTTATTACTTACTGAGATTTACAATCAAATGGACATTTTAAAGCAGGATTTGGTGGATGATGACGAACTAAACATGGTTAAAAATTACCTGATGGGCAGTTTTATGAATATGCTCGATGGACCAATGAATGTCTCTTCCTTTGCAAAAAGCATGATTTTGTCGGGCAAAAGACCTTCAGATTTTAATGCTACTGTCAGTAATATCTTGGAAACAAAGCCATCGGATATCTGTAGCATGGCTCAAAAATATTTTGTTAGAGAAAATATGACAGAAATCGTTGTGTCGCCAACATAAACAAATTTTGATCTTAGAAACGCAGAGTTTGAATAAAATAATAGCAGACATGAAGCGATTCATATGCAGCTTAAAAGATTACAAAATACAAATAAGCAAATTTTTTGCGAAACAACAAAAAAATATAACTAATTGTATATAAAATGTTTAATTTTGCACCGCTCAGGCATTAAAATCTGCCTATGCCATTACGAACACATTTTCAATCCGTAAATAAAGATGAGATTTTTTAATTTTTTCACTCAGGAATTGGCTGTAGATTTAGGTACTGCCAATACGCTGATCATTCAAAATGAAAAAGTAGTAGTTGATGAGCCATCTATTGTGGCCATTAACCGAAATACGGGTGAAGTGATAGCCGTTGGTAATAGAGCTATGCAAATGCATGAAAAAACGCATGACAATATCAAAACGATTAGACCACTTAAGGATGGTGTAATAGCTGATTTCCAAGCAGCAGAAGCACTTATACAAGGTTTGATCAATATGATTGGCGAAAAGAGAAGGTTTTTTACCCATTTAAAGATGGTAATTTGTATTCCGTCTGGTATCACTGAGGTAGAAAAGAGAGCCGTTTTTGATTCAGCAGATCATGTGGACTCTAAGGAGACTTACCTTATTCACGAACCAATGGCAGCAGCCTTAGGTATCGGTTTGGATGTAGAAGAGCCTATTTGAAATATGGTAATCGACATAGGAGGCGGTACCACAGAAATAGCTGTAATCGCACTATCAGGTATCGTCACCGACCAATCCATAAGGATCGCTGGTGATGAATTTACCAATGATATTATAGACTACATGAAGCGCAAACATAATATTCTCATTGGAGAGCGGACTGCAGAGCAAATTAAAATCAATGTAGGTGCTGCTATTGCTGACTTAGCTGATGCGCCACCAAAATATGCTGTCAATGGTAGAGATATGTTGACAGGAATACCAAAGCAGGTTTTCACGACCCACGTAGAAGTTGCGGAGGCATTGGACAAGTCTATTGCAAAAATAGAAGAAGCAGTTCTAAAAGCATTGGAAGATACTCCACCTGAATTATCATCAGATATCTATCGCACGGGAATATATCTTACTGGTGGCGGAGCACTTTTGAGAGGCTTAGATAGGAGAATGGCTGCAAAGACCAAATTGAATGTGCACATTGCTGATGATCCATTGAGAGCCGTAGTGAGAGGTACAGGTATTGCACTGAAAAATTCACATAAGTATTCTTTCCTGATGGATAGAAAGAGTATATGACCATAATCTGAACATTGGATGTACAATGTCATTCAGTTATTAGCTAAGTACGGGGCACATATATTGTTTGTGGTCTTAGAGATCATTTGCTTTAGCTTGATTATTAATTACAATAAAGCACAAAAAGATATTTTTATCAATTCGTCGAATGTGCTTACTTCAAAAATTGCCGAGCAACAGAATCAAATCCTGCAGTTTGCTAGATTAAAAAATCAGAATGACAGCTTGATGATCGAAAATGCAAATCTGATCGAAAATTTGATCTCCATTGATTATGCATCTGACAAAATTCCGAACCCAGACTCTATTTTAAATCAATATAGCCTCATTCCTGCTTACATAATCAATAACACAACACATTTGCGAAATAATTACTTTACGCTCAATAAAGGTAGCAGAGAAGGCATACGCAAAGATATGGGTGTAGTATCATCTCACAAAGGCATCGTAGGTATAGTAAGAAATGTAAATGATAATTTTGCATCTGTTATCTCATTATTGCATAGTCAAACGAGGATATCTTGCGCCATAAAAAACAGATTAGGACATGGGACATTGGTTTGGAAAAACATGGATCCTCTGCGTATGAATCTCGAGTCTATACCCAAGCACGAAAAGATTGCAATAGGTGATACTGTGATTACCAGTGGATATTCTACCATGTTTCCCAAGGGGATTTTGGTAGGAAAAATAGAAATGTATAATGTCGTACCTGGTAGCAATAGTTATAATATTGTTGTCAGATTGTTTAATGACTTGTCCAATATTCAATATTGCTATGTTATTCAAAATAGATTCGCAGCAGAGCAAACCCAACTCGAAAAAGAGGTAGAAAATGAATAATGCCATTCCTACAAATATCATCCGCTTTATCATTCTGTATTTGGCGCAAATAATGATTTTTAAGCAAGTGACCTTTTCACTTGGCGGCATTGCCTATATTCACTTTATTATCTATCCACTTGCTATTTTGCTTATGCCCGTCAAAACGCCAAGAGCCGTTTTACTTATTGCGGCATTTGTGATGGGTTTGGCATTGGATATGGCTTATGATTCAGTAGGGATTCATGCAGCTGCTTTAGTATTTACTGCGTATATCAGAAATATAATAATTGCATTCCTTGAGCCATTTGATGGATATAGTGTCGCAGATGTACCTACAGTAAAGCAGTTGGGATTTGGATGGTTTATGTCGTACATTAGTATAGGCTTGTTGATTCATATTTTTGTCTATTTTAGTATAGAAGCGTTCTCTTTTGTTTATTTTTTTGAAATTTTTCTCAATACGATCTTTAGTTTTATCGTTTCATTTATTGTAATTATTGTAACACAATTCATCATTAGAACCAAATATTAAAAGGCATCAATGAGAAATTTGTCCGAAAGGAAATATAGCATTTATTACTTTATCGGGTTAATATCCTTAATATTGACATTGCGTGCCGCATATCTACAGCTTTTTTCTACAAAATATAAAGAGCAAGCACAAAAAACAACATTAGAGAAGAGCTTGATTTATCCTTCGCGAGGGCTGATTTATGACAGAAATGGAAAAACTTTGGTGTACAATAAGCCGATTTATGTGATTTATGCTGTGTACCGCAAAATCAATCCGAAAATGGACACAACGATGTTTTGTTCGCTACTGGGCATTGATAAAGAAACCTTCGTAACAAACCTAGAAAAGGATTGGAAGAGTGGACAATTTCATAAGTCTATTCCATTTATCTTTTTATCAAAAGTAAGTCCAGAACAGTTTGCCATATTTCAAGAGCATTTGCACAAGTTTCCAGGATTTTATGCCGAAGAACGTAGCATAAGAGGATATCCGCATAACAATGCTGCTCACGTATTAGGTTACTTGGGTGAAGTGGATAGAAAAATCATCGAAAATTCTGATGGTCTATATGTAATGGGTGATTTTATCGGGAAAACAGGACTTGAAATAGCCTATGAAAAGGAATTAAGTGGTGGAAAAGGCATTCAGTATATTCTTAAAGATAATCTAGGTCGGCAAGTTGGTGTCTATGACAAAGGCAGATTGGACAGTATGGCTATACCTGGTGAAGACATAAAGATCAGTATCGACCTTGAGCTGCAAGCTTATGCTGATAGTCTAATGATGAATAAGCGTGGTGGATTGGTCGCTATTGAGCCTTCGACAGGAGAAATCCTTGCTATGGTAAGTGCGCCTTCGTATGATCCTAATATGCTTAGTCTCCACGAAAACCGAAGTACAGATATGAGTATCCTACTTAATGATACCATCAATCGACCTTTAAATAACAGGGCAGTAACCAATAAATATCCACCAGGCTCGATATTCAAACCTATTTTGTCACTTATTGCCTTGCAAAAAGGAGTCACATGGACACAGCGTGGTATGAGTTGTTTTGGAGGATTTAGGCTAAGTGCCACCAAAAAAATGGGTTGCCACAGCCACGCACACATCAACAATATTTCTGAGGCTATCCAGCATTCATGTAATACCTACTATCTCCAGATTACAAAAGATTTTCTCGATCAATATAGCAATAAACAGCCAGGTAGAGGGCTCGATACATTAGTGTCTTATCTTAAAGATTTTGGCCTTGGAGGTAAATTGGGCCTGGATTATAGTTATGAGGGCAAAGGTAGAATACCAGATTCTAAGTGGTACGATCAGGTCTATAAAAGAGAAGCTGGTGGTTGGAAATCAATGTGGGTACTTTCCTTAGGTATTGGTCAAGGCGAGATGGAACTTACTACTGTTCAGATGGCAAATCTAGCAACTATTATAGCCAACCGCGGATATTATATCACACCACATTTTATAAAGAGTTATGTTTCTGGTAAACCAATTCCTTCTATTTATAAAGAGAAAAAGCGGGTAAGAATCGATTCTAAATATTTTGGTCCAGTGGTAGATGGATTAGAGGCAGTAGTGACAGGTGGTACAGCAAGAGTTGCTTATGTAGAAGGTCTAGATATTTGTGGAAAGACAGGTACATCGCAAAACCCACATGGTAAAGATCACTCGGTGTTTTTTGGGTTTGCTCCCAAGAATAATCCTAAAATAGCCATTGCAGTTTTTGTAGAAAATGCAGGTTGGGGAGGAGATTGGGCTGCTCCTATATCTAGTTTATTGATGGAAAAGTACCTTAACAAAACGATCGCACCATCCAGAAAATATCTTCAGGAAAAAATGTTTAAAGGATTGGTCAATACGACACCACTTTCTTTGGCATTAGGCCAATAAAATAGAAAAAATAAGTTAACATCGAAATTATTGTGTTCCTAAAGCCAATTGTCAATTTTCTGACGTAAATTGCTCGCCAAAGCAATTGTCATGAATTCATCCAAAGTTGTTATCCACTCGCTTTTTAGTGAATTTGATATTTCACTATTCAAAACAGGCAAACATTATCACCTGTACAATAAAATGGGATCGCATCCTATGACATTGCAAGGTGTTGATGGTTGTTACTTTGCAGTATATGCACCCAATGCAGAGAAGCTGTTTGTGGTTGGTGATTTTAATCAATGGAATCATGAAGGCTTTATGTTACACAGTCGTTGGGATGGATCGGGCATTTGGGAAGGATTTATTCCTGGTGTCAGACATGGCATGGTGTATAAGTATAAGATCTTTCCATACAATTATGGACGAATCCGTATGAAAGCGGATCCTTATGCAGTCAAAGCCGAGAGACCACCATTATCTGGTTCTGTTGTGTGGGATCTAAAATATGAATGGCATGATGAAAATTGGATGAATAATCGTCCTGTTAAAAATGCGCATAATCAGCCTCATTCGATTTATGAGATGCATTTCGGATCATGGAAGAGAAACATGTTAGAAAGCAGACCACTCACTTATGCGGAGATGGCAAATGAGCTTATTCCATATTTGCAAGATATGGGATATACGCATGTTGAGTTTTTACCATTGGCAGAGCATCCCTACGAACCATCTTGGGGCTATCAGGTTACTGGATATTTTGCCGCAACGAGCAGATATGGCAATCCTGAAGAACTTATGTACTTGATAGATAAGTTGCATCAGGCAGATATTGGTGTTATCATGGATTGGGTACCAGCGCATTTCCCAGCAGATGATTTTTCACTGGCAACTTTTGATGGATCTTGTGTCTATGAGCATCCAGATAGACGTAAAGGTTTTCATCCTGATTGGAATACACTAATTTTCAATTTCGGAAGAGCTGAAATCAGAAGTTTTTTGATCTCTAATGCCTTTTTTTGGTTGGAGCGATACCATATAGATGGCTTGCGTGTAGATGCGGTTTCATCAATTGCCTATTTGGATTATTCGCGCAATGCGGGAGAATGGGAACCTAATCAATATGGTGGCAGAGAAAATCTAGAGGCAATCTCATTTTTACAAGAATTTAATACAGCTGTCTATGGCGCATTCCCTGGTATTCAGACCATCGCTGAAGAATCTACTTCTTATCCAATGGTTTCTAGGCCCGTTTTTCAAGGTGGATTGGGTTTTGGTATGAAGTGGATGATGGGTTGGATGCACGATACTATTGACTATTTTAAAAGAGAGTTTATATATCGAAAATTTCACCAAAATGACATCACTTTTAGCATTATGTATGCCTTTTCAGAAAATTTTATGCTGGCATTATCTCATGATGAAGTGGTCCATGGCAAGGCATCGATGATAGGCAAAATGTGTGGTGACGAATGGCAGAAATTTGCAAATTTACGAACACTTTATAGCTATATGTTTACGCATCCTGGCACAAAGCTGCTTTTCATGGGCAATGATATGGCTCCATATACCGAGTGGAACTTTACATGGCAATTGGATTGGGAATTGCTGCAATATCCTTCACACCAAGGTATCAATCAAGTTGTAAAAGCGCTCAATCATCTCTATAAATCAGAAAAGGCGCTTCACCATTATAATTTTAATAGTGAAGGATTCGAATGGGTAGATGCTGGAGATAGAAATAATTCTGTGCTTATCACTCAGCGAAAGTCTGATGTCAAAAATGATGTGCTTATGATCGTTACCAATCTGAATATCCAACCACACGCCGATTATAAAATAGGTCTAAATGCGAAGGAAACTTGGGAACTGATTTTCAACTCTGATGAGCCCAAATATTGGGGCAGCGGATATCAGACCAAGACAACTTGCAAAACGGTAAAAAATGAATGGAATGGTCGAAATCATACCTTGGAAGTAGATGTGCCACCACTTTCGGTCACGGTGTATAGACTCATCTCTTCTGTTCCTGATAAAATAAAGCCAGTCATGGTAAAAGCCGAAAAGGCAAATACACCAAAACCGAAACCTTCAAAAAAGGCAATAAAAAAATAGTAATAGGATTCTATCTTGCAACTATTAATTTTTTGGTAGCATGTGCTTTGCCATCTTGAGAAGTAAAAGTCACGAAATACATACCAGCATTCAATTGTCTGACATCAATGTTACTTTCATTTTGTGAGATGAAATGGGTCATCAAATTTCTGCCACTTATATCATGAATAGAAATTGAATAATTATTTTGTTTGCTGGCTATTCGGAGCACATCATCCACTGGGTTAGAAACTATCGCCCATGGTGAAAATTCAGTAAGTTCGTCTTCTACATCGATCGTAATACTTTGAAAACCAAGGAAAAACAGTAGAGTATTGGTCATCGCAGGCGTAAAACAAGTACCATGATTTGCAGCCGAATTTACATCCATGATTTCTAATTTAGAAGCTCCATTTACAATCATTGTATCGTAGGCAATGATACTATTTATATAAGGTACCTGATCATCGGCTTTACAATAAAATATTCGGGTAGGCACTTCAGGCTTCCAGTCATATACATCATTTTCTTTTAGGATTTTATTTATAATATGATCTGGATTAGTGCGTATCTCATTTAAAAAATCATCTTTGAGCATACCTCCGCCAACTATTGCCCCAGTATTAGCTTTGAGAAGTTGTGCTAAGCGAATATTCAAATCTACCAAACCAATACTTCCTTGATAATATTTGGTAATATCAGCGATGTACTCTTGTTTAAAAATTTCTGATAGGTCATTGTAAAAATGATAAACTTCATTAAAACCAAGTACGGTATTGGGAATGTATGCAGGATAATTATATTCAGTTTCGCTAAGTATAAGGTCTCTCATCGCACCAGACAAGCTATAAGGGCCTGACAAATGGGCAGCTGCAGTTACTGATGCGGCACCTTTTGTGGTCTCCATGTATCTGTGAAAAGACATAGACGCATATCCACCTTGAGAATAACCTGTAATGAATAGCTGATCATTGGTAAGAATATTATTCTGATTTGTCCAAGATGAAACAGCATCGAGCATATCATCAGTTGCGCTAATAGTGGTAGCATCATGCACATAAGTCTGAAATCCTCTGCCTGTACCCATACCTACATAATCTGGCAATAATGAAACATATCCTAGACCAGCAAATAGCAAACCAAGTTGTCCTTCTTCTCCACCAGATGTACCGTAATTAGATGGAACACATTTTTTACAATCTGATGTACCATGTTGATATATAAGCTTAGGGTATTTATTATTTAAATTATCAGGGACAACAAGGAGCCCAGAAAGCGTATCTTTTGCACCTTTTGCATCTGTAGAAGTGTACAAAACCTGGTAATATTTTGCACCATATTTTATAAGTGGGAGACTAAAAAGTGAAGTAATCTGCTGTTTAGTCCGCGAACCTTTCAGACTGACGGATACCACTTCCTGACTTTTGGCAAATACAAGATAAAAACAACAAATGATTATTAATTTCAGCGATCTCATTAATTATGGATTTTGTACTGTAAAAGTACTATGGATTTTATATATTTGAGCTTATATTTGTATATTATTTTTAATAAATTTCGTTATAAAAAGTTAAGGGATAGATATGAAGAATGTATTATTTGCTATGATGAGTATATTAGTTTTGGGCTGTCAGCCAAAGGATTTGCCTACAGAGCTGATACAATCTGAAGGATTTGCCAGTATGAAAGTATCTCATTTGACCACCAAAGCAGAGCTTGAATCCATGTCTCAAAAGCTAGCCACACAAGAAATCAAAATTGACTATAGCGGTTCTGTATTTTTTGATGATGGGAAAATTCAAAGACTAAAGCTTTATGTTGTAACTCCAGAAGGTAATACAGGCGCCACTGCAGCTGATGTTGTCACATTGCAATTTAAGTATTTTGGATTTATCTATCAGAAAGACGGCAATCCGACGTTTAAGATTGGCGAATTGTAATGGTATTTGAATTTTTATAAGGGCACAACGTAGTTGGTTGAAATTCTGAATTCCAACCTAAATGATTACCTTTGCATCAATAATTAATCCGCTTATTCGCAATTAAAAATAAACCAATGAAATTTGGAACCAAAGTTATACATGCCGGTATAGAGCCGGATCCATCCACTGGCGCTATAATGACACCTATATATCAGACGTCAACGTATGTACAAGCAGCACCGGGAGACCACAAAGGTTATGAATACGCACGTACCCAAAATCCAACTAGAACAGTATTGGAAAAAAATCTTGCAGCACTCGAAAATGCTACGGATGCCATCTGTTTTGGTAGTGGATTGGCAGCTATGGACAGTGTATTGAAACTCTTAAATCCTAGTGATGAAGTCATTGCTACAGATGATCTTTATGGTGGATCATATAGGATCATGACTAAGGTTTTTGGTAAGTATGGAATAAAATTTCATTTTGCAGGTATCAGTGATATAAATAAATTGGATGGATTGATCAATGCCAATACCAAGATGATCTGGGTAGAGACACCAACCAATCCCATGCTCAATATTATAGATATCAAGGCTGTATGCGATCATGTAAAAGGGAAAAATATCATGGTTTGCGTAGATAACACATTTGCATCTCCTTATTTGCAAAATCCTTTGGATCTCGGTGCAGACATCGTAGTACATTCGGCTACAAAGTATTTGGGTGGTCACTCAGACGTCATCCATGGTGTAGTTGTGACCAAAAATCCAGAAATAGCTGCACAAATCAGATTTTTACAAAATGCAGTAGGTGCAGTACCTGGTCCACAAGATTGTTTCCTAATACTGAGAGGAATAAAAACATTACATATCAGAGTAGAGCGAGCATGCCAAAATGCAGAAAAAATTGCTAATTATCTCGATACGCATCCTAAAATATCAAAGGTGTATTATCCAGGATTTGCGAGTCATCCAGGACATGAAGTAGCCAAAAAACAAATGAAAATGTTCGGTGGCATGGTGTCTTTTGACCTTGTGGCCAATAATGAAGAAAGTGCCAGAATTGTACTCAGCAATACACATTATTTCTCATTGGCAGAGTCGCTTGGTGGCGTTGAGTCGCTCATCGGCCATCCTGCAAGTATGACACACGGATCAATACCTCGCGAAGAAAGGTTGAAGGTTGGACTTACGGATTCCCTTATCAGGCTGAGTGTAGGTATCGAAGACGTAGAAGACTTAATTCAGGATTTGGAACAGGCATTAGCTTTGGTCTAATAGTAAGGATATAGGCTCTTTTAGGTCAAAAAATAGGTGACACATGAATTACATTCAAAATCACCTAAAAAATGACGAAAGGCGCCTTGATACAGACAGCAGATGACAAATGACTTAAACAAACTCAATTCTATAAAATCTTGGTCTATCGATGACAGGCCTAGAGAAAAAATGCTTGCCAAAGGCCGCCAATCACTCACAGATTCTGAGCTTTTGGCTATTATACTTGGGTCAGGATCTGTAGGTGAATCGGCTGTAGAACTAAGCAAAAGAATTCTAAGTGACCATCATAATAACCTCAACGAACTTGGGAAGATATCTATCAAAGATATGGTGCGAAAATACAAGGGCATAGGAGAAGCCAAGGCCATCAATATCATTGCAGCGCTAGAGTTGGGTCGTAGGAGACAATCCACCGAAGCACTTGAAAAACCAATTATTTCTTCGAGTAGAGATGCTTTTAATATCCTATATCCTATCTTGGCTGATCTGCCGCATGAAGAGTTTTGGGTCCTTTTTTGTAACAGAGCCAATAAAGTTTTAGGGACGCAGTTTATTGGTCGAGGTGGATACAATGCAGTAGTTGCAGACACGAGAATCATATTTAGACATGCGTTGGAGCAAATGTCTGCTTCCATGATATTGTGCCATAATCATCCTTCTGGAAGTCTCAAACCATCACCAGAAGATATCAGATTGACCAAAAGAATAAAAGAAGCAGCTTCACTTTTCGAGATTATAGTAAGTGACCATCTGATCATAGGTGACAATAATTATTTTAGTTTTGCTGACGAGGGAATTTTGTGAGCATGATGCATAAAAACCTGAAAGACAACCTTTTCGTAGCGATACAATTTATGTTGTTTGGTATTTTTTTTTTTCGAATTAACCCAGGTATTTCATTGCCCAATTTTTTCAAAATACCTGGTATTATTTTTTTTGCTTTTGGAAGTTTTATTGTTTTGGTGTCTATTCTCCAACTCGATAAAAACCTGACTGCTTTTCCTACACCCAAAGACAAAGCTGAATTATATACTGGCGGACTATACCAGTTTGCTAGGCATCCAATCTATACAGGAGTCATTTTTACGTTTTTAGGAATGTCATTGTTTTGGTTGTCTTGGTATAAGATATTGATTACCATAATTTTGATTATCTTATTTTGGTTCAAATCAACTTATGAAGAGTCACAGTTAATCCAGAAATTTCCGAATTATGTAGATTATAAGAAGACGACACCAAGATTTTTTCCAGGTTTTTGAAATAGAAAAATATTGGCACTGTAACTGCATGCCAAATATCAGTTTACCAAATTTTATTAGCTTTTGGGTTAGTGACCCATTGGCTCCAGTCTTTGTTGTAGGTGTGAATCTTAGTTGTCGGTTTTCCGGTTTTATCTGATACATCGTAGCCTGCATTGACCCATTCGAAGAGACTTCCATATAAATTCCAAACCTGTTTGTACCCTTTTTTACGCAATTGCGTAGCTATTTTTTCGCTTCTGTATCCGACCGAACAATAAACAATGATCTTTTTATTGACTGGGATATCCTTTATATTGTCAATATCAAAATCATCATATCCGACATATCGTGCCTGTGGAATATGAGAAGTCTGATATTCATTAAATTCGCGAGCATCGAGGAAAAGGTAATCTGAAAATTTATCGTGAGCATCCTGTACACTGATGACAGGAACTGTATAACTTAGATAACTATTAACTTTTTTGTCGAATGTTTCTTGACGACAAGCAGCTGTTTTTTTATATTGACCCATCAATGGGAAAAGATTAATGAAAACAAGGCCTAAAACTAAGAAACTATATCTCATGGTTTTATAATATTTTATTCGGCCCGTTGCCTACTTTATCTCTGATTATTCGGCCATCGTGGCAAAATTGGCTCAATTCATCAAAAATAAATGCACTTATTTCCGTCTCATATTCTGCAGGGTAAAGCAAGTGAACATTAGGTCCAGCATCCAAAGTAAAGTATAACGGTAACATGGTCTCGGCTCTGAATTGTTTTACCTTTTTTATAACGCTCAGTGAGCCTTCTTCCATCAAAATATAGGACGGATCAGAGCACATCATCAGCGCATGTAGTGTCAATGCTTCGTCTTCCATAATTTTACCGAAGCTTTGCAAATCACCATGTTTCAAAGCAGTCATAATGGTCGAGATTCTATTGTTTGCTTGTGCATATCTAGCAGAGGCAAAAGGATTTCCGTCCATCAGTTGGTGACCAGCAGAGGAAGATACACTTTTTTCATTGGCACTGATGATAAGGATATCATTGCGAAATGTCTTGAAAACTGGATGTATTTCATCCGCTACACTGACTGCATATTCGTCAGAAGAACCAGAAATATCATCGTGTTTGCCCCAAACTGCCATCGAATCGAAAACAGATCTACAAGCACTGCCACTACCCAATCGGGATAGGATAGATACCTTACGGAAAAATGCGTCATCATAGATTTCTAAGCCATCCATTTGATAAGCCAGATCACAAAGGCACAATGCTAATGCCGACATACTCGAAGCTGATGAAGCGATTCCACTGCTGTGTGGAAAAGAATTGCTACTTTCTATTAGCAAATGATATTGTAAGACAATGGGCAAATGTTCAGGTCCTATCTGATTCAGAAATTTTTCTAATCTGGTCTGAAAAGCTTTGTTTTCTTTGCCATCGAATGTAAATGAAATTTTGGCTACTCCAGTATTGTGTGCATCTCCAAGGGTCACAAAGGTCGTCGTAGCAGAAGTACTTAATGTAAAGCTGATCGAAGGATTACGTGGTAGTTGATTGCCGTACTTGCCCCAATATTTGACCAAAGCGATATTAGACGGGCTTACCCAGCCACAACGCGATATATTATTTTTTTTCTCTATTGAGCTTGACATATTTAAGGCTGGTTTCGTTTTCTATTCTGTAGGAGACGTCAAAATCCTGGAGTACTGCATCTAGCAGCGTATATTGACCTTTATTGTATCCTTCTTTCAGGTCATATGAATATAGTTTGGAAAAGGCATTCCAATAAAAAGCCTTAAAGCCACCTTTGAGATCCTTAATCATATTGTAAATGGGTTGGCCAGTCTCCTTTTCTATCATTTTTATCATAATCTTGCCTTGTAGTTTTGTAAGATTGGTCAATGGTTCTTCAAACTCCTTGGTAAGTTGTTCTTCTAGTTCGGCTATTTTTCTTTTTTTCTCTCTTTTGCTCATATGCTGAGAAGCGTATTCCAGCTCTCTAAATATTCTGATTGCTTCCTTTGCATACGGATATACTTTTGCGGCATATTGTTTTATACGTTCATATTTTCTTCTTTCATCATCATTGGCAAATGATCTCATAGCCGTAATGCTGACATTGTCCAAGTCCACAAGGATGAGTGTATCGCCTTCAGCAGTGATAATGGCAGGAAATATTTTTCCATCCACATTGATACGTGTGTCGATGCTGCCGTCTGGTTTAGGTACTTCGGTTTGCGCAAAGCTTTGCGAAAATATTATTGAAGTCAAAACAATTATGCTAAGAAATTTGTACATTAAGTGTGTGTGATGATTGATATTCAAACGCAAAAATAAGATATTTAGTTATTGCATTATAGGAACATTAACAATTCGGCCAATTTAAATATTGAATCTTAAAAAATTAATAATCTTAGCGCTGGTTTTGATAGCAAAAATTGGCCTTGTGACAGCACAACATAGCTTGCACAAACTCGATTATCCAATCAATACTAGTACACTTCATGAAATCTGTCCCGTGGTGTCCTATGACGAAACTGTACTATTCTTTACTAGGGTAGCGGACGAAAATTGTGCTCGTACCTTGGTTATTGATAGTGTAGATGTTTTTAAAACGTTAGATTCGTTGGCTTACGATCAGAAGTTGAAAAATGTGTATGCCCAACTTGCATCTACTACTGTACGCGATCCTATAAAATCAGGCTATAACCAGGATATTTGGTACACCAATTTCAAAAATGGAAGTCATCAAGGTATTTTCCATCCAGAGTACCCAATCAATGATGTATTGCCCAATAGTATTTGTGCTAATTTTGGAAAAAACAATGCTTTTTTGGTTATCAATCAGTTCCATCCATTCGGAGGTATCGAAAAAGGATTTTCCATTACCGAAAAAACAGGTCAGGACTTCACCTTTCCTCAACCAATAAAAATAAAAAACTTCACAAAAACATCTTCTGAAATAAATATTACAGCAAGTCTAGATTCTTCCATTCTGATCCTGGCAATGACCCAAGATGATAATATGGATTTGTTTGTGAGTTTTAGGATTGACAAAGATTTGTATAGTGAACCGATAAATATGGGATATGATATTAACACGCCATATAGAGAATCTACACCTATGCTTACACACGATACCAAGAAACTGTATTTCACATCAGATAGGCCAGGTGGTTTTGGTGGTAAGGATATTTATTTTTCAGAAAGACTAGATGCGCTATATACTCGTTGGTCAGCACCAAAGGCTCTTAATCCTCCGGTGAATTCCACTGGTGATGATTCACATCCACACTTGCTAAAAGACAATAATACGCTGTATTTCAGTTCGGGTAGAGAAGGATCAAGTGATATATTTAAAGCATCACTTTTGCGAGCAAAGATAGACAAAGACATCATCCTTACTTTTCATATCATCAATGAAGAAACTGGGCAAAAATCACCTGGAGAACTAATTTGGGGAAATGCTTACCAAAAAGAAAGACCGGGCTACTTTAGGTCAAAAGATGGTAGATGTAGGTACAAATTTTTTGAGAATAAGCCTGTAGTTTTTAGTGCATCAAATCGCAATCTTAAGAGTGAAGAAATCATCATAGATCCACAAGAACTCATGAATGCTGGCATTTATGCCAAAACGATTGAACTCATTATGTCCGAAGATGGAAAGCTGAAAATAGTCAATCCTTTAGCTCCGATGCTAGAAAATGACGAAGAAAAATTGACCCAAGCTGACTTGAATAATACGATTTTGCTGCACAATATTTATTTTGAACGCACCAAACCGATTGTATTGCCTGAATCCATCCCATCCATAAATAAGCTGGCTGAAGTACTGCTGAAAAGACCTAGATTATACATCAATATCATAGGCCATACTGACAATGTAGGAGATTCTGAAGGACTCAAAACCTTGTCGGAAGATCGAGCATTTGCTATTAAAAAAATACTTGTGGAAAAAGGTGTTCCCGAATACAGAGTATCTACCGCTGGATATGGTGGCAGCCATCCTATTGCACCCAATGATACTGAAGAAAACAAAAGCAAAAACAGAAGAGTCGAAATCAGAATAGTGTCGCAATAAATTTCTTATTAAATTTCAGGAGCGAAGATAGAAAAAGGATTGATTTTATCAAAGCTTATTATCTTTCAGGAACCGACAAGGTTCTATTACGTACTATCCACCGGCCGCTGATTCCGTAGTGCTGAGGCTAATATGAGGCTTACATATGCGCATGATGGCATGGGATATAAGGGCGCATAAAGTATTTTATTCCAACTTTATTACTATATTTATATCATGCCAACTATTAATTTTTTTTCCATTGAAAGATCCTAATTCTATTTTTGCAACATCAGAAATAATTTTACAAGGTTCTTGAAGTATCACATCATTTTTTTTGAAAGGTATGCTACAACTAATGAAGTTTTCTTGATTGAGATTAGGTTTTTTAAAGTCTATAAAGGTATCAATATTATTAATAATTGCCTTTATTACATCTTCAATATTTAATATTTTAGGAGCTGTATATGACGCTGATGCGATTGGATAAACCGACCAGTATGGGAGAATGCCATGATTTATATCGATAGAAACAGATATCTTGTAGTCCGTTTTAGATAGTAAATTTTCTTCGAATAATTTTTCTTCACCATTTGTATTTGATAGTGTTTTTTTGCCGGTCTTAAAATTGTAATAATTACTAAACTCGGCTTCATTGTTTATAATTACCTCTTCGACCAATTTTCCATTAGGCGTATAATAGTTTCGTTTAATTATCCTACCATCTTTTATAGTCAATTGGTAACTATTTGTTCCATAAAAGCCATATTTTGTAAACCAATATATAATTCCATTTCCATTTTGGAACGAAATTTTACCTTGATTATCATAAGCCTTAGTGATTTTCGATGGATCGATAAAATTGATATTATATTCAGTAGCTTCAAAACTTTTTAGACCATTAGGATGATAAAAAGTTATTTGATCTCCTTGTTGTTTAGCATAGATTTTCCCATTTTCCCCATAAAAATCTATACAAGATTGAGATTGATTACTATAGCTACTATCTTTAGAAATCAAAATTTTTGAATGATTATATCTTTTGGTCACAGCATTATCGTCATTTTCTATTTTATACTCCCAGATCCCAGATCCATAAGCGGCATAAACAGATACATACTTTTTTAGTATTATATCGTCCATAGTTATTTCATACTCTTCCTCTACATTTAGCAGTGGGTTTATATATTTGATTGTAACAGGTTTAACTTTTGGCAATTGTTGGCCATCAGGTAAGACAGAAAATTTTTGCCGTGATAACCAATTAGTTAAAAACGCTTTAAAATCACTACTCATTTCCAGTATCTCTTTTGCTAACTCATTGTACTCATCATCTTCGTGCATACTGTTTAAATCAAGTTGCTCTTTGTTTTTTGCACACCATCGATAAAGTTTCTCCATTGTATCCGAAAAACTAGGCTTGTTATAAGAATTTAAAAAAGGTTTTAATCTATTGAATTCTGCATTTAAAAAAGTTAATTTTACTTCACTTGGATCAGAATTTACTATTGGATAAAGTAAACCTACTGCATACTGTTCGTCAGACAGAAATTCAGGATTTGACCACGCTAAGTATTCTAAGGATGTTAAAATACTCGGATTATTAAAGTAATCGAATGGAATGGCAATAGGAATTGGGGTGTTTTGAGATACTATTGTTAAGTTACATAAAAGAAAAAAGATAGATATTCTAAGTTTTTTAAGTGCTAATTTTTGCATGATTAAATTCTATATTTTGTATCAACATTTTATTAAAACACAAAGTTCCCACTTTTTACCCATAATATAAAAAAACGCTTCCCTACCCACCATCCACTGGTAACTGATCCCTCAGTACTTTCGCCTTCACGAGTCCGCTCGCGCGCATGATGGAGTCTGCACCGAAGCGCCTTCTGATCCTGTCCATCTGCTGCATGAGTTGGATGTGCTCCATCGTATCATCGAATAGATTGATCTGATAGCTGCCCTGTACCAGTCCGCTGTACTTGACACCGATGAGGCGGATGAGTTGGCGGCGTTCATATACCTTGTCAAATAGGTCGAGTACATGCTGGCCTAATAGCTTATCATTGGCTGTGTAGGAGATGTTTTTTTGCTTTGTATAGGTATTGAAGTCTGCGTATCGGATCTTGACAGTGATGGTAGATGCGAGTTTGCCAGATGCACGGAGCTCAAAGGATAGCTTATCTGCCATATCTAGCAGAAGATGCTTCATCATCATCACATCTAGGGTATCTTCCATAAAGGTGCGCTCTTTAGACATAGACTTTTGTTCGTGATATGGTACGATAGGTGTAGTATCGATGGCATTGGCCTTTTCCCAAAGCGTCCGACCAGGCTTGCCAAATTCGCGTTCGAGCAGGCGGATAGGTATCTGACTCAGCGTGTCTATCGTGCGTACGCCCATGAAGTTGAGTTTCTTATGTGTCTGATCACCTACACCGGGTATCTTACCTACGGGCAGTGGTGCGAGAAATCCTTTTTCTTCGCCATTGGGTATGTATTTGGTGCCGTTGGGTTTGGCTTCGCCAGTGCCTACTTTTGAGACTGTTTTATTGATAGAGAGACCGAACGAGATGGGTAGGCCAGACTCTTTGATCACCTTTTGACGTAGTTCTGATGACCACTTGAAGCAACCGAAATGCTTGTCCATGCCCGTAAGATCAAGGTAGAACTCGTCGATCGATGCTTTCTCATACACTGGTGCATCTTCCGCAATGATGTCGGTGACGATGCCCGAATATTTAGAATAGCTATCCATATCTCCGCGTAAGATGGTCGCCTGTGGGCATAGACGGAGTGCCATTTTCATAGGCATAGCGGAGTGTACACCAAAGCGACGTGCTTCGTAACTGCATGAAGCGACGACACCGCGATTGGACGTACCGCCGATGAGTAGTGGCTTACCGAGGAGACTACTGTTTTTGAGACACTCGACCGATACGAAGAAGGAGTCGAGATCTAGATGGAGAATGGCGCGATCGTACATTAGAATTACAAATTTTGGATTACGAATTGCTAATTTAAAATTTTGGTTTTCTAGTCTATTCTCTAACAACACTTTACTATGTCAAGAAAAGAATAACACCATTTTTTAAATATTACCAATAAAAGAATATTGTAAAATCTCTTATTAATTTCCATTATTTCATACCGATTATCAATAAAATGTAATAATAACCGACATAAATACGTCGCAATATACGACATAATGTTTATTTGTGCTAAAATATGAGTAAACTAAATTTTATTGTATTCGTATTAGGAGTCAAGAATGTTCCTCAAAACTTGCTCAATGGCTACGCAAAAGGGCTCGTATTTACCTTTTTTTGTAGTCTTTAGGTTTGCCAGTTTTTGTTGAATTTCATCAGAACTATTGAGTGATAATTTGCTCATAGGATTCGAGTAACTATATTTATAAATCGCATTCTTACGTGCTCTTATCAAAATATGACTATCCAAACCTAGAAGGGCAATGGTATGATTTGCCATTTCATCTACACCATAGATTTTCCCATCCATCGCAAAGATAAATTTGTCTTCACAATCATCTTGTAGTGGTGTAATGACAATAGAAATACCATTCTTCTCAATAGGTTTATCATCCTTTTTATTATTACAGTATCTATCTTCAGGTTTTATTTGCCGACCTTTATCATCTTTTGTACCACTGCACGCTGCTAACAAATTTTGGTAATCAAAAGTATATCTTCTTGCATCTTGAGATTTTGGTACCCAATGATCAATAGTACATTTCGAATCATTATCAAGTCTATTCATACAGAAAGCGCATATATGGCCTTGTTCATTTAGTAAATTTTCTTTAAGCTTAGTTTTTGTATAATAAATAATGCCATCTTCTTCTAATTGTGGTAAATTACTTGGAAGATGCTCCCATGCACAATCTGCAGCTTTACTCTCACGCATATAACATTGCTCAAGTCTGCCCTTTTCCTGCACCTTCCAATCAATAAATTCTTGTGGTTCATCATTTTTTGTAATAAACTTCATAAACCAATCCTATTTTACTCGCTCTAGAATATGGTCAATCCTCTGAATTTCACTATACTCATCACCAATTTTTTCTGATAATTCTTTTCTCAATTCTTTGGCAATTTGAATCTCTTTCTTGCTTATGTGTTCATAGATTTTTGAGATCTCATTTTTGAAAGGACTTTCTGGTACTTCAAATACCAAATCTAATATCTCATTGCTATCTCTACCATATGTCTCTGAAACTAAATAAGCTTGAAAATTATCAATCGAGTAGATATTCTCACTTCTCACACTACTTAATACTTGTGGCGAATGTGTAGCTATGATGAATTGTATCTCAGGAAATGTTTCAGTCAAAGCGGCAATGATCGTTCGTTGCCATGCAGGATGCAAATGTTGGTCTATTTCATCAATTAATACAACACCATTCCCTGTACCAATAATATCATTCCGCGTAGGATTAGCAATCACCAATCTGCGAGCAATATCACTTACCATTAATATCAAGTGTTTTTCACCATCAGACAATTGAGAAACTTTGATATATTCATCATTTTTTTTGAGGAACAAGTCACCTTCAGATGAAACACTAAAATTTTGATTTTTATCTAAAGAAGGATTTACCCTAAAAATACCTAAACCAACATAAACTTCACCTTTTAAGATACTTAAAAACTTCTGCTGTGCTGACCTTACAGCTTCTAATTGCTTATGTCTATAATTTGGGTCTTTTCTTAGTCGTATTTCATTTTCTTTATCTTCTTCCATTCGCCACCACAAACTAAAATCTTTAAATGAATAACTTCGTTTATTACAAGCATCAATGTATGCATCGAGTTGTGGAAGATGTTTGTTTCGTGACTGTAAATATTTTTCATTTAAATCTGTTGAAATATTGAAATCTTTTTGCGTATTGAAGTAAATGATCACTGGTATATTTGTTTCAGCATTCATGGCGCTACGAGTTTCTTTAAGATACTTTCCAAGCGCATCACCTTCAAAACTTGATCCTGTTTCGAATATGTTCTTTTCAATTTTATAATTAAATTTTTGATTATAAATGTCAATGGAAAGTGAAATTCTACATGATGTAGCATGATAATTTACATCATCAGCTCTCAAGCCATGTTCTATACTGAAATTATTACCATCAACTATAAATCGGGCAATATAGTGATTTAGAACCAAGGAAATAGCATCCAAGACACTCGTCTTTCCAGCTCCATTTGCACCTATAAAGACATTAAGCTTTGAATCTAATTTTATATCTAAATCCTTAAATCCACGAAAATCATTTAATACAAGTTGATTGACAACCATTTATTCAATATTTAATTTTAAAATACAAAGATAATGATTATAATCGAAGTCAGCAATGTAAAAAGTTTCACTATAAAATGTGAATTCCTTCACAAGCCAAACCTATGGATTTGAGGTCCATAGGTTTGGGTTATTTCACCAATATCTCCTTGTATTACATGAGCAAGTTTTCCATGGATACTTTGCCTTCCACTACGGATTTTATATCAGCTATATTTATTCTTTGTTGCTCCAAAGTATCTCGATCGCGGATAGTCACTGTGCCGTTTTCAAGTGTCTCGAAGTCTATGGTCACACAATAAGGCGTACCGATGGCATCTTGTCTGCGATATCTGCGGCCGATGGCGTCTTTTTCGTCGTATTGACAATTGAAAGACAATTTCAGTCGGTCATATATCTCAGTAGCAGCTTTGGTGAGTTCTTCTTTGTTTTTGAGCAATGGCAATACAGCTACCTTTACTGGTGCAAGGGCTGGATGCAATTTTAGGACTACACGTGTTGAATCAGCGCCATCTGCATCAGGTACATTTTCTTCTACGAGATTATTAGCCAGCATAGCCAAAAACATACGGTCACAACCGATCGATGTCTCGATGACATAAGGTACATAATTTTCGTTGAGCTCAGGATCGAAATATTGCAGTTTCTTGCCCGAAAGTTCTTGGTGTTGGCTCAAGTCGAAGTCACCTCTAGAGTGGATACCTTCGAGCTCTTTGAAACCAAATGGAAACTCAAATTCTATATCTACAGCTGCTTTGGCATAGTGTGCTAGATTGGCATGGTCGTGGTACCTGAGTTTGTCGGCACTTGTACCTAATGCTTTGTGCCACTTAAGTCTTGTCTCTTTCCAGTAGCTGTACCATTCGTCTTGAGATCCAGGTCTGATGAAAAACTGCATCTCCATTTGCTCAAATTCGCGCATGCGGAAGATAAACTGTCGTGCTACGATTTCGTTTCTAAATGCTTTACCGATCTGGGCTATTCCAAATGGGATCTTTTGCCTGGTGGATTTCTGTACATTGAGAAAATTGACAAAAATACCTTGCGCTGTCTCAGGCCTTAAGTATAGTTTGCCCTCTTCTCCAGCGATATTACCGAGCTGGGTATTAAACATGAGATTGAACTGACGCACTTCAGTCCAGTTGCGTGAACCGCTTTCAGGACAAACGATTTCATACTCATCTATCATGGCTTTAAGCTCATCCATATTACCGTCAGTCATGGCTTTTGCTAGCCGAGACAAGGCTTCGTCTATTTGTTTTTGACGCTCTATGATGCGGTCATTGGTCTCTCTGAACTTTTTTTCATCAAAATCATCACCAAATCTAGCTTTGGCTTTTTCAATATCTTTGAGTGTTTTCGCCTCAATTTTTTCGGCATATCCTTCGATTAGTTGATCTGCTCGATATCTTTTTTTAGAATCTTTATTGTCCACCAACGGATCGTTAAATGCATCCACATGTCCAGAAGCCTTCCAGGTCTTAGGGTGCATAAAGATGGCTGCATCTATACCTACGATGTTTTCATGCATTTGCACCATCGACTTCCACCAGTAATTTTTTATATTATTTTTGAGCTCCACGCCATAAGGACCGTAATCATACACAGCACTTAAACCATCATAAATCTCACTGGATTGAAAGATAAATCCATACTCTTTGCAGTGGGCAATCAAATTTTTAAAATCCATTTTATTAATAATTTCCTTTTAAAATGCATAAAGAAGGCACAAAAATAAGACCATTATTACAATTTTTATTTTTTTATTGATATACATCATATCATATCAGCGAATTTATTCGTTATTTTGGCTGATTTTTTAATAATAAAAAAACATAATATGACTTCAAGATTTTTTGTATTGAGCGGTTTATTCTTTTTAGTCCTTTTGATTTCATGTTCGAAAGATGATAGCAGTACATCCACTATTGATTGTACTGGGCTTACGCCAAAGTATTCGACGGATATAGCTCCCATAATAAATAGTTCATGTGCTCAAGGTGGTTGTCATGACAGTGGAACTAAGGCTGGTGGATATAATTTAAGCAGTTATGCAAACGTAGTTGCAGGTACAAAAAATAGCAATTTCCTAAAGTCTATTAAGCATGAAGGTGGTGTAGAAAAGATGCCACAAGGTAGTGCCAAATTGGCTGATGATGTCATCAAAAAAATCCAGTGCTGGATACAAAACGGAACGCCGCAATAATCACCAGCTTTAGAAAATATTGATTATCTTCTCGTCTTGACCAGCAGCCATCTTTGCAGTTTGTCTGGGATGGATGTATTTTGTCCGATAATTAACAATATTGATAGAAAATTGTACAGTATTGATGTTGTGTGATTAACTTTTAACAATGTATTTCCGTTACTAAGACGAGGTTTATTTTAATTCACTTAATTCCAAAAAAAATGAAACAACTCAACTTTCTTTTCACCATTTTGATAGCTACCATTAGCATCAACCTACAAGCGCAGTCAGACGACCAGGCTAAGTTAGAAAATTTGAAATATTACCTGACTTCAGTCAAAGACAATGTCCAGTCCATGAGATATTACACGGATTCGGTAAAAATATTAAATCTTTTAGATCAGATAGATGCGCTTACCACCCAAGTGGAAGCAGAAGTGAATACAATAGTTGTGCCTGTAGAAGAAATGCCTGAATTCATTGATACACCTGAGGGCGAAACAGTAGAAGTACCCGAAATGACTGAACCAGAATCTACCGATCCTGCAATGTCTGATGGAAACATGGGGCAAGATGGCATCGGTATTTCGAAATATATGCCTTTCAAAAAGAAATTTAATACCAGCTTGAAAATAGAATTCGGGATCAATACCTTACTTTCGGGTGATGAAGTAGCTGGTACCTTATATCCTGAGATCAATACTGGTGGATCTTGGTATTGGGATTTCGGTCTGATGAGAAGCGTTACCTTAGGTGGTAAAGAAAGTAAAGTGGCGTTTAATTATGGTCTTAGTTACCTTAAGAATCGCTTCAAAATAGAAAATGATGTGAGGCTCGCGTCCAATGCGGACAATCAACCTGAATTTATTCCGGTAGAAAATGCAAAATGCAATCCTAAACTCAATATTGGATACCTTAATGTGCCACTTGGATTTACTTTTGCATTGTCTAGAAAAACAAAATTGGAATTGGGTGGATATGTAGGATATAGAATTCACACTGTCCAAAAAAATCACCTTAAAGTAGGCACAGAAAGTATCTATGAAGCCCGTAGTGCACGATATAATCTAAATAATTGGATATATGGAGCTACAGCATCTATTGATATCTCAGGGTTTAATCTGATCGCTAGGTATAATTTTTCAAAGCTCTTTAAGGACAATCCAAACTTTGATTATAATACGATCATGATAGGTACGTCTATGAACTTGTTTTAAAAAATAAAAATCCTTTTTCAAGCGAAATGACTGATTTTTGATTGATAATGAAATGAAGGACAAGCGGCTTTATGTGATGCTGATTGTCCTTTATTTCTACAATAAATGTAGCAAACTAAAAGTTTGATTTACATTGTGTCATTATAGTTCAGTCATTTTTGCATTTATTATGTCAACATCAATTCATAAAAGTAATTATTGGAAAATCATCCTAATGGTAATGGGTGCAGCCTTGCTATTATTTACTGTTATGTATTCCAATTTTCTCGCGGATAGTCTTAAAAAAAATGAGGAAAAAAACATATTTTTGTTTAAACAGGCGCTCGAGCGTTTTATTAATCAAGATGTAACATCAGGTGGTAATAATGATATTGCCCTTCATAGCACCATAGTGGATTCATTTCCTTTGCCTGTAGTGTTTGAAGACGAAACAGGGAATCTTCAAGGACAAAATTTTTCAGAAGAAGAACTAAATGATCCCGAATTTTTAAAAAAGAAAAAGGAAGATTTCCTCAAATCTGGAGAAAAACCAATAGAAGGATCAGGTTATGCCAAATATATCTATTGTTTCAATTCTCCATTGCTTGGTTACATCAAATTATTTCCTTTGGTACAAGGACTTATGGTTAGTTTGTATATTGCTTTGGGATATTTTCTATTCAGCTCATCACGCAAGGCAGAGCAAAATCGAGTTTGGGCAGGTATGGCCAAGGAAACAGCGCATCAACTCGGGACACCGATCAGTGCGATCTTGGGATGGATCGAGTATCTGAAGGATAGTTATGCAGACAAACCTGAAGGCTTAGATGTATTGCAAGAGCTTAAAAAAGATGTGGATAGATTGGAATTGGTAGCAGACCGGTTTTCAAAGATTGGGTCAGATCCGGTGTTGGAAGATACCAATATTTATGAGGAATTGGAGGAAGTGAAGGACTATTTGCAACGTCGTTCGCCTAGGAAAGTAAGTTTTGTATTCGAAAAACCAGAATATGATGTACGTGCCATGGTGAATAAACACTTGTTTGTTTGGGTTATCGAAAATCTGGTGCGAAATTCGCTAGATGCGATGGATGGCAAAGGAACAATTGGGTGTAAAATGTACCGACAGAATACTAATGTAGTCATTGAAATGTCGGATACGGGACATGGAATCGCTGCATCCAAATTTAAATCTGTTTTTAAACCAGGATATTCGACCAAAAAACGAGGTTGGGGACTTGGACTTTCCTTGGCCAAAAGAATCATAGAAGATTACCATAAAGGAAAAATTTATGTCAAATCATCCAAGCCAAACGAAGAGACCATTTTTGCCATTGTTCTTCCGATCACTGGGTAAAATTTTGTATTAAGCTGTACTAAAGATTGGAGTTGACGTACTTTTTAGATATTAATAACACTAAATCCAAATAGCCTTTATAAAATATGTGTATGTATCAAAAAAGTTTGGATTCAACCAAATTGCTATTTATTATTATTTTTTCGATTCAAGTAGATTTTTTAAGTCCAAAAAATCACTTGGGCTTAAGGTAATTTTGAAACTATCTTCATTTATTTGATGGACGATAATTTTAAATTCGCTATTAACTTCTGTTTTATCGAAATGCAGTATTTCTTCAATTCCACATTCTAAAGCTTCTGAAATGAGAAATAAGTAGTCTATTGTTAACTTTGTATGCCCATTTTCAATTCGACTGTAAGTGTTCTCACTTATCTCAAGATAACTTGCTACATGTTTCTGTAGCATGTTCTTTTTTAACCGAAGATCTTTAATGCGAGCCGCAACAATACTGTTTTTATCCATAAATTTGAAATATTAAATTTTGTAATCAACAAGTTTGTGCAAAAATAGTGATTGACATGCAATTTATGCATATTTTTCCTATTAAATAAATGGAGGTATAAGTCAATTTCAGTCGTTAAATGTTTATGTTTATGAAAAAGTTTGAACATTTTAAAGTAATGCGCACCTGTTGTAGAGTTTATTTTATTCATTTTTTAACGCACTAATTTAATTTTTATGAACAAACTTAAAACTAGGCAGGAGATTGCAATTGAATTGGGTATCTCAGCCAAAACTCTTAACAGACGCATCAAAGAAGCTGCGCTAAACATTTCATCAGGACTGCTTACTATTAGTGAACAACAATTGATCTTATCATTGTTTACAGGAAGTTCTTCAGTTTGAAGTATGTTAGGAGAGGACAAAATTGGATGAAATTGGAAAAAACTTTAGGTTGTCCACTTTTGTCCAATTTTGTCCATTTTTATTTTACATTAATTTAGAAAATTGCCTTCATCTTTGTGACGAATTAATTGTTTAAAATTTTATACCAAAGAAAATGATACTCCAGATTAAACTTGTTAACACTTGCAATAGGTACTTATTAGGAATTGCTTTTACTTTCTTAATTTTGATGGGAAGGGGATCTGCTCAAAATGTAACTTATACTCCTTTATATAATAGTGGAAATTTTAGCAAAACTATCAATATAAATTTATCGGTTGGAAGTACCACTGGTATTGCCAATGTTTCGAATGGCGCTGGATCATATTCGATCCCAATCACTTTGCCTTCAGGTACTAATGATGTAACCCCAAGTCTCTCACTTAATTACAATTCTTTGGGTGGAAATGGACCTGTTGGAGTGGGATGGTGTCTATCGGGCTTTTCAATGATTTCAAGAACAAATAAAGATATATACAGAGATGGAGCTGCAAGTGCTGTTGACCTGAGTGTAAATGATAGATTTGTCATAGATGGCGAACGGTTAATCACTAAAACAGGAACTTATGGAAGTGATTTAGCCACATATGGCAAAGAAGCAGAAGATTTTTCTACAGCCACTTCGTATGGTAACTTTGGTGGCGGGCCACAATATTTTAAGTTAGAAACAAAAGATGGGGTAGTTTTTGAATTTGGAAACACTGTTGATAGTAGATTCTTAAACTCTGATAATACTAAGGTTTTATATTGGAGACTAAATCGAGTAATATATAAAGATGGAAACTATATTGATTACAAATATACAACCATAAATAATGAAATGTTAATTGACGAAATAAATTATACTGGCAATATTAATACTGGTCTAACACCATATAATAAGGTTAAATTTAACTATTTGGTCAGAAATGATAAAAACACTACTTATGAAGTTGGTAAAGCAATTCAAAGTAACTTATTGTTATCAAGTATTGTCGTTACAACTGAAGGTAGTGTTTCATTCAAATCTTACAATTTAAATTATGGACATGATAATATAAGTTCCTACCTAAAAGAAATTCAAGAAGTTGGAAGTAATAGCACAGCTTTAAATTCTACAATATTTAAATATGGTGATGAACCAATAGGGTTTGAAACAGGATCTTCAAGCGTCATAGCAGGGCAATCTGTTGATTTGTTTACAGGAGATTTTGATGGGGATGGCTATTCTGATATGTTAGCAGCTAACTATGCATATTACAATGGTGGAGGCACAAACGTTAAATATCATACAGGTTTCAAAATCTACAAGAGAACATCCACTTCTTCTAGCTATAGCCTTGCCTATACAGAAACATTTCCGACTGGTACATTATTTCAAATTGTAAATGAGATTAACACACCAAAAAATCTAAACTTTATAGCATCAGATTTCACAGGTGACGGGCGCGATGACATCATGATAAATAAGCTGGGATATACATCAACTGGTGGATTTAAAGTCGATTATTTTAAATTATACACTAGTACTTCTACAGGCAATAATACATGTACCTTTACTACAACTCAAAACTTACCATATACCCAATCTTCTGGATGTTCTGGTACTTTTGATAGATTTGCAGCTCACCTTGGTGATGGGCAGTACTTTTTCCCAGGAGATTTTAATGGCGATCAGGCAACTGATTATCTAACTATATTATCAAATGGAAATGGTTTTAGAGTTTTTCTCTCATTTCCTGCTTTAAGTCTTTTTAACAAAGAAGTAACAAATATTCTAAGTGGATGTTCGGTAAATGGAATTTGGGTACATACTGATTACCATAACGTAATAGACTTTGACGGAGATGGCAAATCCGAATTAATGTTGACAAAAGGATCAGAAACAAAAATATTTTCATTTTCTCCATCTGGTACAAACTGGGCAGCCACAGAAAAATATTCAGCTGGATACCCGACAAAGTGGCACTTACTTTATTTTACTGATTTTAACGGAGATGGGAAAACTGATATACTTGCTCGTACTAGTAAAACAAATAATACCAATCCTTGGTATAAAGCCATAAACACAGGTAATGGATTTATAGAAACACCATTTACTTTCCAGCATACACCTAATATTACTGGACAATATTCCGATGATAAATTAGTATTTGCAGATTTTAATTCTGATGGCAAGCAAGATATGTATCATGGCTGGAATTATTTTGTAGGTGGCACAGCATCTACATCGAAATTGGATATGTATTATTCTAAGGGCAATGACTTTTATTTCATACAACATTCATATAGTGCATTACTTGGTTTCGTACCTAACGTACCTATGGATTTAAATGGAGATGGCAGGCCAGAGATAATAAATCAAAATTATTATCTAAACCCATTCACAATACTATATTTTAAAAAAGAAGGTCAAGAACGTTTACTCCAAAAAGTTAAAAATGGTGTAGATCATGACGTAGAATTTGTGTATAAAAGGATGACTCAAACTTCTAATTTCTTTACAAAGGGTGTTGTGACAAATTCACCTATTAACAACATTCAAGCGCCAATGTATCTTGTATCTCAGTTCAAATCTGAGAATGGAATTGGTGGATTTTCAATGACAGATTTTCAATACGAAGAAGCGAAATTACATAAAGAAGGGAAAGGGTTTTTAGGTTTTAAAAAAGTAACTTCAATAGATAATGTATCTGGGTATAAAACGATACAAGAAAATGAATTTAACACTACATTTTATACTACAATGCCACTCAAAACCAGTAAATATTTAAATTCTACAAATGCATTATTAAACGAGGTTACTAATACAAATCAATTTGTTAATCTCGGTAGTAAGCGTTTTTGGCCCAGAGTAAATGCTACTTACGAAAATAAACAATTTGAAGGTCAATTTATCTCAAAAAGTTACACTTATGATACTTATGGTAATCCTACCACGGTCACAAGCAATATTAATAATATAGAGACAAAAACTACTAATACTATTTTCGGTACTTTTGGTACTCCAATTCCAGCAAAACCAACATCAATAACTGAAACTATCACAAGGACTGGTCAAGCTGCTTTTAGCCTTACAACAACTTATGGATACAATACCATAGGCCAACTAACATCCAAAGTAGATTTCAGCAGTTTGCCCAAATCTGTTTCTTACTCATACGTTTACAACAACCTAGGCAACCAAATAAGTGCTACAACAACGCCGTCTGGTATGACAGCACGTACAAACAGCCAAACATTTGATACTAAAGGTCGCTTCATTGTATCTATTACTAACGTGTTAAACCAAACATCCACATTTATTAACGATATTAGGTGGGGAAAACCTACAAATGCTACAGGTATTGATGGTATTCAGATGTCATATACTTATGATTCATTTGGCAGAATTCTGACAGCTTATGATCCACAACGAGGTGTTACTGTGACCACATCCTATGGTTGGGATATTAATACATCTGCTGGCACAGTTCACTATAAATTGGTTTCTCACCCAGGAAAGCCTGATGAAAAAGTATGGTACGATATCCTTGATAGGGAAAAAAGAAAAGATATTCAGATTTTTGGTGGTAGCTGGTCAACACAAATAATGACGTATGATACTAGAGGGAATTTGGCTACATCCACTTTGCCTTATAAATCAGGTGAGGCAATATTAACTACAACAAATAATTATGATACGTACAATAGAATGTCATCAAGTGTAAATACAATTGGTACAACTAGTTATGCTTATTCATTTACGTCTGGGATATTAAATATAAGCATCACGAATCCAGCTTCTCAAGTTAAATCTACAAAAACAGACGCAACAGGAAAAATGGTTAGTGCTACAGATTATGGTGGTACACTAGATTATACATATTTTAGCCATGGCAAAATAAAAGATGTAAAAATGGGTACAACGGTACTCACATCAAATGAGTACGATGCTTATGCTCGGCAGACAAAATTGATTGACATCAATGCTGGGACGACCCAATATACAACAGATGCTTTAGGACAGATGTTGACTATGATTAACGCAACTGGTCAAACAAACAATTATAGTTACGATATATTAGGTAGAAAAACCTATCATGGCAGGACCGAAGGATCATCATCATTTACATACTACCCATCTGGTAGTGGAGGTGCTACCAATAGACTAAATACCATCTCAAATTATGGAGGTATTTCTGAATCTTATGTTTATGACGCTTACGGCCGAATAACAACAAAAAATGAAACCGTAGATGGCACCATTCACCAATCAACTTTTACCTACAATATTTATGATGACGTAACGTCGCAAACTTATCCATCGGGATTATTGATAAATTATGTTTATGATGCCAATGGATATTTAAGTACCATCAAGAATGCAAATAATACAACCACTATATTTTCTAACACTAGTACAAATGGTCTAAATCAAACAACTGCCTATAGTTTGGGAAATGGCAAAGCAAGTTCTATTGCTTATTATTTTGGAATACCTACAAGTTATAATACTACTGGCGTTCAAAACCTTGTAATGTCGTGGAATTATCAAACTGGCAATTTATTTAGCAGATATGATGGAATCAAGAATAAGACAGAGTATTTTACTTATGACAATCTCAACCGATTATTAACATCATCAGGAATAGGTCTAACCACATTAAGTTCAAATTACGCATCTAATGGCAATATAAATTCTAAAACTGATGCGGGAACTTATACCTACGCCAATGCCAAAATAAATGCTGTCACACAAGTTACCAATCCAAGTGGCGTCATACCGACAAATGTACAAGATATAGTTTATTCTTCTTTTTATCAACCGTTGACTATATCAGAAGGTTTAAATCATCTGACCTATACGT
>CALFYH010000429.1 GCA_937952155.1 uncultured Saprospiraceae bacterium | reverse complement strand
TTAGGATAGAATACAATATGTTCTATCTTACCGTCTTTCGCCCAAAAAATATTCAACCATAATTTAACTCCTTTGAGATCGACATTGGATTTGTTTGCATAATCTTCAATGTCTTTTAATAAAACTGACCAATGATCAAAAGCGAGTTCCATGTCATTAGAACATACCGCAAATAACATTGTATTGTACTTTTCGACTAGTTTTTCGTAATTTTTCTCATCTTCACCAATGAAAAACACAGAAGCTATCTTCGTATCATTTGTTGATTTTTGTTGTCCAAATCCAAAGGAAGTGAAAAGTAAAATGCACACAATGATAGATAAAATTCGTCCTATGGTCATCTCTAATATTTAATAAACTACGAATATAACGCTTTTTTAAATAAAAAAAATCTATTAATAAAAATTATACATTTTTTTTAACAAAATATTTAACCAATAAAAATGTGTCCTTAAAAAAGCAACGTAAAATTTGTGAAATACAAAAATATAACAAATTGAATATCAACCAAATATCACAATTTCTAACTCATAACCTTGATGAAGCTGTTAGTTTCTATATTTTTGATACAGCATTTTGTGTAGATAGATATTGAATAACTTCATACCCACCGAATAATATTAAACTGAATACTGCATTACTTAATAATGACGTGCGGAAAAAAGGCAAGCCCGCAGTGTAAGACATCAACAACCCATTAAAATCACTTGGATAAATGGATTTTTCACTTGCCCATGATCCAAAATTTGTAATCAAGAAAAATAAGACCGATGCACCCAAAGTCGCATAGACCACATTCAGTACATTGACTTTTTTCAAAATCCTGCTACTAAACAACACGATAGCAAAAATAGCTAATACATTGAAAATCATATATTGGTCAAACCATACTATACCATCCTGGTCAAAAAATGATCTTGCTATGGTATTATTAATTATAAAGTCTGAAAAATATATAACCAAAATAGGAATCAGCATAGCGTAATATCTCCTACTCAAGTATGCTGCTCCAAAGATAGTAATACTTTCCAATGGAGTAAAATTTGGCATATGTGGCATCAATCTGGCACATGCTCCGATTACCATCAAGAAAGTTATTACTAAAAATTTATTATTTGATTGCATTTCTTATAAATTTTACCGCAAATATATAGCTTTATTTATTAAACATCAACTCATGTCTAAAACAATCTCACTTTTCGCCAAAGCACATGTATAAAATAACTTAAGAAATGCACCATAAAGCTTCAACAAACCAATCTATGTATAAATTCTAAGTAAAATTTTCTAATTTTGACGGTCAAAACGATTTATTATGTACTTAAGTCAAGGTTTAAAAGGTAAAAATGACTTATGGAGATATCTGTTAGGTATTTTCATTGTGTTTATGGGCTACTTTGTAGGTCAGCTTCCTATGTATGCCGTTTTGTTTTCCAGATTCTCATCAAATACTGATCTAGGTACCGATGAACTAAATAATTTTGAGCAAAATCTCAATTTCGAGCTCTTAGGTATCGACAAAAATGTAGGTCTAATCTTATTAATTCTGATGTTTGTATTTGCCGTGATTGCGCTTTACTTAGTAGTCACTAAATTACACCATAAAAACTTTAAAGACTTAATCTCTCCAAATCCAACAATAAATTACAATAAAATTGCCTTTGGCTTCTTGTTATGGTTGGGCTTATCGATTGCAATGGAAGGTGTAAATTACCTAATGGAGCCTGAAAATTATACATTCAGATGGAGCGGATCAGGTTTTATCGTATTGCTTTTGATTTCTTTAACTTTTTTGCCCATACAGACGAGTTTTGAAGAATTTTTTTTCAGAGGCTATATCATGCAAGGATTGGCCTTCTTTACCCGAAACAAATGGATTGCCATTTTAGGTGCAAGTATTTTCTTTGGTTTAGTACATGGAACTAATCCAGAGATCGAGCAATATGGTTTTTGGACGATGCAGTTATATTATATTATTGCTGGGCTTTTTCTTGCTTTGATTACTGTTTTGGACGATGGCTTAGAACTGGCATTGGGTGTACATGCTGCGACAAATATTGCGGGTGCTACACTATTCACATACAAAGGAAGTGTTTTACAAACCGATAGCCTTTTTATCACAGATGAAGTAAAACCTTGGCTAATGACACTTAGTTTTGTAGTGGGCAGTATTATATTCATATACATTTGCACTAAAAAATATAATTGGACAAACATCAATTCCGTCATGCAATCCCCAATAATAGCTCAAGATGACATGGCAGATAACGATGACATTAATTCAATAAATTAATCATAAAACATTTAATAATGATATACAAATCAATATTTAATACTTTTATTTTTTTACTAATATGTAATTTTACTTTTTCACAACCAGAAAGATGGCAACAAGCAGTAAAATACACTATGGACGTAGATTTTAATACCAAAAGACACCAAATAAGTGGTCGTCAGATTTTGGAATTTACAAATAATAGTCCTGATACACTCCATAAAGTTTTTTATCACTTGTATTTCAATGCGTTTCAGCCTAACAGTGTAATGGATGTCAGATCGCGCACTATAGCTGATCCTGACAAAAGAGTCGGCGACAGAATCAGTAAACTTAAAAATGGCGAACAAGGTTTTCAAAAGATAAATTCACTTATGATGAATGGTCAGAAAGTGTCTTACGAAATAGAAGGTACAATCTTAGAAGTTACGCTTACAAATCCTATACTTCCACATAGTACAGCCACTTTCGAAATGGATTTTTTGGCTCAAGTGCCATTACAAATCCGAAGATCTGGTCGCTTCAATAGCGAAGGAATCGAATATAGCATGTCTCAATGGTATCCAAAAATGTGCAATTATGATTATCAAGGATGGCACGCAAATCCATATGTAGGACGAGAATTTTACGGTATCTGGGGAGACTTTGATGTAAAAATCACCATGCCTAAAGGATACATCATCGGAGCCACTGGCATCCTTCAAAACACTGCTGAAATAGGATATGGCTATGATAAACAAGAACCTGTGAACCGTGCAGATAAGCAAACTTGGCATTTCAAAGCAGAAAATGTACATGACTTTGTGTGGGCGGCTGATCCTGACTATAAACAGATTGTACATAAAATGGCTGATGGCAATACAATCAGATGCTTCTTCCAGCCTGGAGAAAAAACATCAGAAAACTGGGAAAAATTACCAATTGTAATGGAAGAAGTTTTCAATTTTGCTAATAAAAAATTTGGAAAGTATCCTTACAGCGAATACTCCTTTATCCAAGGTGGAGATGGTGGTATGGAATATCCAATGGCCACATTAATTACAGGCGAACGAACATTTGTTAGCCTAGTTGGTGTAACTGTTCATGAGTTGATGCACTCTTGGTATCAAATGGTTTTGGGGAGCAATGAAGCACTTTACCACTGGATGGATGAAGGATTTACATCTTATGCTTCCAATGAAATAATGAATCATTTGAAATCAAAAAAAATGATCCCTGGCTCACCAGAAGACAATCCACACCTAGATGAGGTTAAGGGTTATACAAATTTTGCGTTAAGCGGCAAAGAAGAGCCACTTATCACGCATGCGGATCACTTTATTACCAATACGGCCTATGGAGTTGCATCTTATACTAAAGGTGAAGTTCTATTAGAACAACTCAAGTACATCATTGGTGAGTCAGCGTTTGAAAAAGGTATGTTGGCTTATTATAACACTTGGAAATTTAAGCATCCCAATCCTATTGACTTTTTCCGAGTTATGGAAAATACAAGTGGTCTCGAATTGGATTGGTTTAAAGAATATTTTGTGAACACAACACATACGATTGATTACGAACTCGAATCTTACAAAGGTAAAACCATTACCTTAAAGAGGATCGGCAAAATGCCCATGCCATTAGATATTTATATAAAAAAGAAAGATGGAAAAGAAGTGCGTTTCTATATACCTTTGGACCTAATGCGCGGCGAAAAACCGAATGAACGTTATTTTCATGACTTCACAATCCAAAAAGACTGGCCTTGGACAAATCCAAGCTATACTTTAGATACGGGTATTGACGAAAACGATATATTGAGTGTCAATATAGACAATTCTGGTAGAATGGCTGATGTGGACAGAACGAATAATATTTATCCAAAACTTGCAAAGTTGGACGAGGAAAACAAATAATTTATGGTTTCACAATACCTAATTTTAATCCAATCTTTTTTAGATAGCCTATAAAAAATGAAAATTCGCCAAAAGGTATGCTCACCAAGAGTACGCATAATGGCCATAACAAGGTTACCAATGGAATGTAGATAATCCAGTACAGAATGTCACTTTCTGTAAGGAAAAAGCTGAGTAAATAGTTTCCTGCTCTTGCACATAGGCTGCCACCTAATGCAAAAGTTATGATAATCAGAATAAATCGGAACCAGCTTACTTGCCATTTATCTTTAAGCTTATTAAAAAGTTGCATAGATGTTATTTATAATCGGTTGTTATTTGGGTTAATTTGATTTGGATGTTATTTCTAAGAATTCTGTTTCGAGCCTTTTCTTCCTTCCAACAAAATGCGTTAATAAGATATCTCTGTCAAAGGCAAGTTTATTTAATATTGTAAAATCTTCATTTTGATCTACAGTAATTTCTATAAATTTGTCTTGCATGTGCAAGCTCTTAACCATTGGCATTTCTGCCAAAAAGCTTTTTAACAAATGTATATCTTTTGATGCGAGTTCCACTGTGATATCGCTATTGATGATTGAACCTACTGGGCCAGTTGCAAGGAGTTGGCCTTTTTTGATTATGGCCACATGGCTGCATATCTTCTCTACTTCATCCAATATATGGGATGCCATGATGACGGTCTTGCCAGTATTGGCTATTTTTTTCAGAATTTCGCGAACTTCAGCTATACCTTGTGGATCGAGTCCATTCGTTGGCTCATCAAAAATCAAAACTTCAGGCTCACCAATAAGGGTAGCTGCAATTGCCAAACGCTGCTTCATACCCAATGAGTAGGTGCTAAAATTGGATTTTCGTCGATCTACCAAATTCACCAAAGTGAGCAATTCTGTAAAATCTGCATTCTGATCATTTTTTATATGGCGAATAATTTCGAGATTTTCATCAGCATTCAAGTAAGGATAGAAATTGGGAGTCTCGAGAATGGCGCCTATTTTCAGTCTGTATTGGTCACCATATTTGTCTCCAAACCAACTAAAATTACCATCGTCTTGTTTTAAAATACCAAGGATAATGCCCAAAGTTGTGGTTTTTCCGCTACCATTAGGGCCCAACAAACCATATACATTGCCTTGTTCGATCTTTAGATCTAGTGATTTGAGTGCCGTGATCTTACCGTATTTTTTGGTGAGTCCCGATATTTGCAAAACAGTCATAAATGCTAATTTTGGACAAATCTATTAGATAAAAGTCAATTCTACCCTATTTTTAGATAAATAGCCCAAAAAATGATATTAAAATGGCATTATCCTATCTAAAGGACTAGATACGCAAACATCATTAGCAGTACCACAATTCAATTACAATTGAAGAATTTTGACCTCAACCCGTTGATTTTTTTGCCTACCTTGAGCAGTAGTACTATCAGTCAAAGGTTCTCTCTTGCCATAACCTTTGTAAGACACTCTACCTCTTGCAATGCCTCGATCGAAAAGAAACTCAGCTACTTTTTTGGCTCTGTCTGTAGATAATTGGTCGCAATATTCGTGTGGAGGAATGGTATTGGTATGACCACCTATTTCGACAGTCACAGTTGGATTTGCTGCCAAAAACTCATAAACTTCCTCGAGGATATCAAAGTTCTCTTGTGTAATCGAAGAACTATCGGAAGCAAAATTGAGCTCATTAATTCTGAGCTTCTGACCTACTACCACTTTATTGATTTCTAAATCTGGAATGAATTTTTCGCGTTTCACATTAAAAGTTGCCGTGGATAGACAGCCGTTTTTATCTTTTACATTGAGACTATATTGACCAGATCTTGCTCCAGTCAGATTTTGTGTATTCAAGCCATTGGACCAATTGTAGGTATAATTACCTGCGCCACCAGATACTTTAACTATAACTGATCCATCAGGTTTTTCAGGATTTGTGACGCGATTATTTGAAACCAATTCAATGACGACGGCTTCAGGATTGGCGAGTTGGATGTTAGCGACAGCTGTATTCATCAACTTATCCGTGACCGTTACTTCGTAATCGCCTGCAGCAAGTCCAGTCGCTGTAGTGCCAGAAGCGCCGTTTATATTCCACTTGTATGTATATGGTCTAGTACCACCAGAAGTATTTACCTTTATACTTCCATTTTTACCATTATTGCATTGAATGGCATTTTCCACCAAGATAATCGCATTAATTTGCTCTGCTGCTACATCACCAAAGAGCAGTTTATAAAATCCTGCTCCATCTGTGCCAATCCAAATATTATCATTTTTGTCACATCCGAGGCTCAATGAAGCTTTACTAAGTGTAGCGGCATCAACTGAATAATTTTCTATCTTTTCTTTATATGGATCATACCTTACTAAAATATCAGAAGCTATATAAATCCTACCCTTGGAATCGATGACAAAGTTATTGATTTTGCCGCTGTATTGTGATGGATCCAACTTCACAGGAAAAAGCCTGTTATACTTATTGATCAAAAACATATCCTTATCGGTAATGATCCATTGTCCTTCATTGTTTTCGCAGGTTGCAAGCATTTTGACCTTTTTGTCATGAACTTCCCAATCATCACCATCAATTCGCGCATAGCCACCGTCGGTTCCGACCCAAAGGATATGGCTTTTATCAGCGTGCACAAAATTTATTTTATTATTCGCCAGCTTAGAATTTTCGTTATCAAAAGCTTTAAACTTATGCGTTGTAACATTAAAATTGTACAATCCATTATTGGTTCCGATCCAGAGCATTCCTTCGAGATAGGCAATATCAGAAATTTCTAATCCATCATCTGGAAGCGAAAACGAAGTCTTTGTTTTGAAATTATAAATCGCAGATTTTGATGCAGCCCAAATGTTATCCTTGCGATCTGAAGTTACATCTTTGATCTCCGTATTTTCATAATGAACGATATATTTACTACCATCACCAGTTGTCTCTAACAAACCTTTTGATGAAGCTAACCAAATCACATTTCGTTCATCTATATAGGTATTATAAACTCTAGCATCAGTACTAACTTTATCAAACCTTGTAATTGCTACTTTTGATGAATCCTCTTGTGCAATTGAAGATTCCACAAAAAACATTGACAATATCAAAACTATAAAACTAGACCAGATTTTCATTATGCTAAATTTATAAAAATATATAACAAAGATTTCAATTTAAATATTATATCCGCTGATCAATTTGCCCCAATCTCTTTTATGAGATAGACATAGCTTGGGAAATGGTCACTATATCCAGATTGATAAGTGTCACCTGAGAATGTGCGGAATGGATATCCTTTGTATTGACCAGTTTTTTGTATCAAAAAATCCTTGTTAAATACATTGGCTTTGAAATAATAATAACCATTGTTTTTAGGCTTAGTAACACCTTCGGAGATAACGATCTGATCAAAGAGACTCCACGAATCGCGGTACGCATTGGAGCCTTGACCTCTACGGTACATATCTTCATATGGATTGAACATACCAGTTTTGTGAACATCTTTAATATTGCTCACAGTACGAAGATATGACTTCAGACTCTCATTTGTAGGATCATCATTTAAGTCACCCATTACAAATATCTTGGCATCAGGTGTAATTGCAAGCAACGAATCAACAACGTTTCTGCAAAGTTTTGCTCCTTTATTCCTAGATGGTGCTGTTTTAGCTTCTCCTCCACCTCTGGATGGCCAGTGATTGACCATTACGTGAATTGTATCATGATCAAGCAATCCTTTGATATATAAAACATCTCTCGTGTACCTTCTCACTTCATCATCAAAAATAATAAGTGGTATAGGTTTAGAAACAATAGGAATAAAATGTTTTGGATTATATAAAAAAGCAACATCCACACCACGTGGATCTGGTGAGTTGTAGTGTATGATCTGATAATTGCGATCCTTTATAGCAGGTTGAATCACTAGATCTTCCAATACTTTTCTATTTTCAATCTCAGAAACTCCAAGTACTGATAACCCGTTTTTCAGATCTGGCAAACCAATCTGGCTTATAACATGTGCCATATTTGCTAGTTTTTCCTGATACCTTTCTGGTGTCCAAGTTCTAGCCCCATCAGGAAGAAATTCCTCATCATTGATAAGCGTATCATTTTCTGTATCAAAGAGATTTTCAAGGTTATAAAACCCAACTCCAGCAATTTTGTATTTCTTTTGATCTTTTTGAGCTGATATTTCTCCAATAATAAAGATCATTGTACTCAATAATAATAAGCTTTTGAAAAATTGCGTCATGTTTTTAGAATATTATGGACAAAGATAGGTGAAATTGCTTCTTATATTATATTACAGTTAAAAATTTAATTTACACTTACACACGACATGTAATTTATCATTACCTTTACCACATCAATTTAATAACCATATCAGATGAGAAGACGGTCGAGATCAGGTTTAGTATTTCTGTTACTATGTTTTAATTTTATTTTAACATATGCACAAAATATTTCGGGCAAAATTGTAGATACCAATACTGGCGTTGCCCAGGCTGGCTTACTACTTACTTTAGAAAATACAGACAAATTGGTTTATACCAATGGATCAGGAAAATTTATATTTGAAAATATACCTGCAGGAAATTATAATTTACTCGCAAAAGTCAGCGACCAGCTTTTTATAATTTCAACTTTTGAGCATTCCTCTGCAAATAAAGATCTTGGGGAAATAAAATTTACAGCACCAGTTGTTTCATCCGAAAGTGATTTTTCAGTCATTGATATCTCTGACCTTGCTGGTATCGAAAACGAAAATGATAATTTCTCCAGCGCACTATCAGCTGGAAGAGATGTATTTGTAAATGCAGCGGCTTATAATTTTTCTACAGGTAGATTCAGACCTAGAGGATATTTTAACGAAGATTCTGAGATTTACATGAACGGAATGCCGATGAATGACCAAGATGATGGACGTGTACTTTGGACTGCATGGAGTGGATTGAATGATGTAGTGAGAGTACAAACTCCAGTTATCAACCTTGCGGCCAATGATTATATGTTTGGTGGAATTGGTGGTGGTACGATTGTAGATATGAGGGCATCTTCTCAGAGAAAACAAAAAAAGGCAGTTTATTCTTTTTCCAATAGAACGTATGCACATCGAGCTATGTTTACTTATTCTTCAGGACTAACAGAAAAAGGTTGGGCAGTGACACTTGCCGCATCCCAAAGGCTTGGAAATGGATATATTGATGGTACTTACTTCCAAGGAACAAGTTACTTTGCATCGATTGATAAAAAACTGAATGACAAACATAGTCTAAATTTTGTAATTTTCGGTACGCCGCAAGTACGAGGCCGAGCGCTTGCGACAGTACAGGAAGTATATGATCTTACAGACAATAACTATTTTAATGCTGTATGGGGATATCAAAACGGAGAAGTCAGAAACAGCCGAGAATATAGGATAAATCAGCCTGTAGCTATGATAAGACATGACTTCAAAATCTCAAAAAGTACGAATCTAACGACCACAATAGGAACACAATGGGGCACTTTTGCATCTACAAATCTTGACTGGTACCAAGCACCAGATCCTAGGGCGGACTATTACCGTAAATTGCCTTCCTTCGCTACAGATCCAGAAACTAAAACACTACTCACAGAACAATACAAATCAAATCCTGACAAACTTCTCGTGGATTGGCATGGTATGTATGCTGCCAATGCGAATAGATTTTACACAGTCAATAATGTCAATGGTATCCCTGGCAATAATGTTTCTGGAAAATTGGCAGCTTATGTTTCTATTGCAGAGCATTTTGATAATGAAAAAATATCCCTAAATAGTGTTATTACCTCGGTATTAAACCAAAAATTAATCCTTACAGGTGGCATTCAAGCATTAAAAGAAACAGTCCACAATTATAGAAAGTTGGACGATCTCTTGGGAGCAGACTTTTATATCAATTATGACAAATTTGCTGATCAGCTCGTTTTAGCTAATCCAGATGCAATCCAAAACGACTTAAATAAACCTAATGGTTTGGTATATGAAGGTGACATTTACAATTACAATTTTGATTTGATCACTTCAAAATATTCTGGCTGGGCACAATTAGTTTATTCGGGTTCAAAATTTGATTATTACGGCGCTTTGAGTCTGACTAGCCAGTCATTTAATAGAGAAGGCTTCATGAGAAATGGCAAGTTTCCGGATAATTCATTTGGCTTGGGTGAAGCGAACAATTTTTTAAATTATGGTGTGAAAGGTGGAATAACCTACAAAATCAATGGTCGTAATTATATTGTAGCAAATGGATCTTACCGTACCAGAGCGCCATTTGCTTCAGATGCATTATTGTCCAATCGTACGCGTCATCAAGTTGTGGACAATCTTACATCAGAAAAAATCTTGGCTGGTGAAGTTTCATATCTACTTAGAGATCCTGAGTTTAAGGGTAGATTGACAGCATTCTATACAGATTTCAAAGATCAATTAAACAATATCACCTTTTATTTGGATAGCGACCAGACATTCGGTAATTTCACAACTAATGGCATCGGAAAGAGACACATAGGAATTGAAGGTGGTTTTGAAAAGAAAATCAATACTCGAATTTCACTTAATTTTGCTGGATCTATTGGTCAATTTATCTATACTACAAGGCCAATTGCAACCATCACTTATGACAATAGCACTTTCCAAACCCAGCAAACGGTTTATTACAAAAATTATTATGTGACGGGCATGCCACAAACAGCAAGTACTGTAGGTTTTAGTTACAATTCAAGTAGATATTGGTTTTTCAATGTAAATTTCAATTATTTTGCTAATCACTATGTTGAAATGAATCCATTAAGACGTACAGAGCTAGCAGTCGCTGATATCAGCCCTACTTTCCAAAAAGAACTTTATGAGTCCATCATAGGTCAAGAAAAATTACCAGCAGGATATGTTATTGACATCTTCTGCGGCAAATCTTGGAGACTAAAATCCAATAAATTTTTGGCTGTAAATCTTAATCTTGGCAATATACTTAACAACACAGATTTCAGAACTGGTGGTAGAGAACAATTGCGTTTTGATTTTGTAAATCGAGATGTTAATAAATTTCCACCAAGATATTTTTATGCCTTTGGTTTTAATTACAATTTGAATATTTCACTAAGATTTTAATCACAAAAATAAAATTCATTTACAAATGCGAATAAGTACATTTAAGTATGCGGCTTTGCTCAGCCTAATTTATATAATGGGTTGTGTAAAAGGCGATTTTGATGCTCCACCGAGCACACTACCTGAAGTAAGTGCTGATAAAATCATCACTTTTGATAAGATGTTTGAGAAGTTAAAAGCTGGTGCAATCACAGATATAGTTGAAGAAAATTATCTAGAAGCTGTAGTCGTGGCAGATGACAAATCAAAAAACTTATATAAAAACCTAGTATTGGAAGACCTAAAAGGCGACAAAGGAATTACTATCAGTATCGACGATAACGAGTTGCATGCTTTGTATCCAGTAGGTCAGAAAGTATATGTAAATTTGACCAATCTTGCTATTGGATATTATGAAGGACTTCCAACGCTCGGTATTAATGAAGGTTCGAGTGTGGGAAGAATTCCTGCTGGATTAGTGAAATCTACTTTAATAAATGCAGGTGTTAAAGAAACAGTCACCCCAAGAAAGTTGAAATTAGAAGATTTAGGTCCACAACATTACAATACACTTATTGAATTGGAAGGAATGCAGTTTGAAACAGCTTCTGCAAGTACTACCTATGCAGATGCTAATCCTGCAGATCCACAAGGTGTTAGCCACAATCTGCAAAATTGTTCTGGTGGAAAAATAATATTAAGAAATAGTGGATTCGCTTACTTTGCAGCACAAAGTGTGCCAACTGGAAATGGAAAACTTGTCAGTGTATATAGTTACTACAGGAATGCGCCACAGTTATTCATTAGAGATGTCAATGACCTTACATTTACAGGAGACAGATGTAGTGGTACAGGTACTGGCGGTATCAATGGTACAAGAGCTTCGATCGAAAGTGTAAGAGCGCAATATACAGGTACTGAAAAGACACTTACCACAGGATTTATCCAAGGTATCGTTATATCTGATATTACCAATAAAAATATTAATGCTCAAAACATCATCGTACAAGATGGAGATTATGGTATTTTATGTAGATTCAAATCTGCTGTAAATATTCCTTTAGGCACTGAACTTAAGGTAGGTTTAACAGGTGGATTGCTATCAGAATATAATAATCTTCTTCAAGTTCAAAATCTCGAAAGCACCAATGTAGAAGTAGTAGCATCAGGCAAAAGCGTAACACCAAAAGTACTTACTGTTGCCCAAATTGATATTACAAAACATGAGTCAACATTGATCAAAATCGAAAATGCAACACTCTCAGGAGGTACAAAATATTCTGACAAAATCAAGGTAAAAGATGGCTCAAGTGAAATTGATTTATTTACTTTATCAGCTTCTACTTTCGGCGCTACTGCAATACCTTCTGGAACTGTGACAGTAGTAGCTATTGTATCAGAATTTACATCTGGCAAACAACTTACAATTAGAAACTCAGGTGATGTCACTGGTGGACAACCGTGCGATACTAGTGTCGCTACGGCTGACTGTGATGGTGATGGTGTAGCTAATGGTCAAGATTGTGCTCCTTCGAATGCAGCAATATTTCCTGGTGCTCCATGTGATGACAGCAACGCTGCCACAGTCAATGACCAATATGATAGCCAATGTGTTTGTAAAGGCAGTGCACCAGGCTTGGGTATCAATGAAACATTTTCTAGCCAAACTAAAGACGCAGATATTGCACTGTCAGGATGGGAAAATATTGCGGTCAAAGGCAATAGAAAATGGCAAGCTAAGCTATTTGATAATAATACATATGCACAAGCTACAGCATTTGGAACAACGGCTCCAGCTGACATGGAAACATGGCTAGTTTCTCCAGTTGTGAACACCGATGTTGCTGCCAATCTTAGTATGGAAACTGCACTTCAGGCATGGAGACACAACGGTCTATCTGTTTGGGTCACAACAAACTATACTGGCGACCCTGCAACTACATCATGGCAACAAGTGACAGGACTTAAATTGGCAGGTCAAAGTGATGCAGATCATGCATGGATACCGTCAGGCACAGTAAACCTAAAATCTTATGGTAAAAACCTAAGAATTGGTTTTAAATATGTCGGTACTCAGGCAGCAAATACTACTTCTTACAGAATAGATAATGTAAAGGTGAATTAAGAACAAAATATCAAATATTTATATTGAAAAGCATGGCATGAAATATCGTGTCATGCTTTTCTTTTTATCCAAAATTAATGTTTGATCAGGATGATGAAAATTGCATTTATAAATATATTTCTTCATTTGACTTTGATTTTTCAATATTGAAAAAATTATTACCTTTGCATTCCATATGGATCAGGGAAAAATCATCTTATCTTCAGAGCGCTTTCGTCTTACAATCCTGCGGCTTTGCCATCAGATCCTAGAAAACCATTCAAATCCACAAGATTTGTGCATTATCGGTATCCAAGAACGTGGCGTTTTATTGGCCGAAAGGCTTAAACTCGAACTGATGTCAATGCTTGGAAATCAACCATTCCAATATGGGAAGCTGGATATTACTTTCTATAGAGATGATTTCAGATTAAGAGATACACCAATAAAAGCTGCTGAAACCAAGATCGATTTTCTGATCGAAAACAAACAGGTGCTGCTTGTAGATGATGTCTTGTACACTGGACGAACCGTACACGCAGCCATGTCAGCATTGCAGGACTTCGGTCGTCCGCAAAAAATAGAAATGCTCTGTATGGTAGATCGTAGATTTAACAGACATTTTCCGATCAAAGCAGATTATCAGGGAATCGTAGTGGATGCGCTCGATGAAGCTTATGTCAAAGTCAACTGGAAAGAAAAACATGGTGAAGATCAGGTACTCTTATTTTCAGGAAAACATCACATTTGATTCATTAAAATATAAAATATGACATATACTCAACTCAGTACCAAACATCTCCTTGGCATAAAGTATATAACCTTGGAAGATATCGAGTTGATTTTTAAAACTGCTTTGGAATTTAAAGATGTCATCAATCGCCCCATAAAAAAGGTACCATCGTTACGAGATATAACCATTGCCAATGTGTTTTTTGAAAATTCGACCAGAACTAGGATTTCCTTTGAATTGGCGGAGCGAAGACTTTCTGCAGATGTAGTAAATTTTGCTGCGTCTTCATCGTCAGTAAGTAAAGGCGAGACCTTGCTTGATACTGTAAATAACATATTGGCAATGAAGGTAGATATGGTCGTAATGCGACATCCAGCACCAGGAGCACATCACTTTTTGTCAAAACACATAGATGCCAACATAATCAATGCTGGCGATGGCACCCATGAACATCCTACACAAGCACTTTTGGATGCATTTTCGATTCAGGAAAAACTCGGCACTGTCGCTGGTAAAAAAGTAGTCATCGTCGGTGACATCCTACACAGTCGAGTAGCACTGAGCAATATATTTTGTCTCAACAAATTAGGTGCTGAAGTCATGGTTTGTGGCCCTGCAACACTGATTCCCAAATACATTACAAGCCTAGGAGTACGTGTGGAACATGACATTAAAAAAGCATTACAATGGTGTGATGTAGCCAATGTACTACGCATACAACTAGAACGGCAGGACATAAGATATATACCATCTTTAAGAGAATATGCCCTATATTATGGTATCAATAAACAGCTCCTTCAGGATATCGACAAAGACATCGTCATCAT